>NZ_JBTSRB010000024.1:0-42681 GCF_054637675.1 Metallibacterium sp. | reverse complement strand
AGTCGTTCGCGACCGCGCTGGGTATCGCGGCGCCGATCGAAAGTGCGGGCAGCTCGCTGTTTGAGGTTCCAAACGCGGGAGCCGCTGATGCAGCGGCTTCTTCCGGCAATTCATTGGCGCCGAATGTCTATCACGTCACTGCGAATCCCTATGCCGCATCAAGCATTCTCGATAACGGTATTGATCCAGCTTTCTTGAACCCCAATGCCCGTTTTGGCTCGGCCTTCTATGTGGCAGAACAACCGAATACGGCGCTGGCCGAACTCGCCAATTACAACGCTGAGCCGTTTATGGCCATCAACTTCTCTACGAACAGTGGGGCAGCAAATGTGTTGGACTTGACCAATCCAGACATTGCTTCAGCATGGGGATACCAAGGCGGTCCGATCACACCCGCCACACAATCGATAGGTAGTCAGGCCAGTGCACAGGGTTACAACGTCATCCAGTATTACTCGGTTCGTGCTCCTGGCGCGGTCAACTACGCAGTCTTGAACAACTACAACGACATTCTGACCCCTGTTGCGATATCGCCGGCGAAGCCATGAGACTCCAAATTTTTGAATATCAGTGTGAAGCGTCAGGTCATAGTTTTCGCGCACCCGAACTCCCGATCGATGTGTACGGAGAATTTCTTCTTCGTAACGAGACTGATGCCGCGATGGTGTACTTGAATGCGATTGCCGATCCTACTTACAAAGAAGTGGATATGCTTTTGCAGCGTCATCCCAGTTTGGCTGGTGTGCCACCTAATAGACGTGCGGATATCTTGCGGCGGATCTACGGTGCAGTTGCATGTGATCTTGATTCTGAGGGAAGGCCATTTCGTATTGGGCAGCATCCAAAATGCCCGGTGTGTTCATCGGCTAACGTGAGGTCGTGGCAGGAGGTTCAGCCTGTGGAATTTGTCGACCTTGATATCCCCGCTGCTACGCACTCGATTTGGACGGCGCTTACTGAAGATCAAAAGGCAGATCGAGTTAATAGCGCCTTGTCATAGGGTCGACATCCGGATAAGGGGACGGAAATTAAATTGCCGCGCAGCCCACAGCCCCCCCCCAATAAGGGCCCCCCAATAAGGGGACGGAGGGAATTAAATCATTTGCCGAGCCTGTACGGAGGCATGAGATTCACGTTAAAGGTCGTTTAATTGCCTCCGTCCCCTTAATCGACCTTAATCGAACTTGCTGCTACAGTCGTTCGCGACCACGCTGGGTATCGCGGCGCCGATCGAAAGCGCGGGTAGCTCGCTGTTTGAGGTTCCAAGCACGACAGTCGATGCGGCGGCGTCAGATGTTCACCCTGACATCCTTGCTGCTCAGCAGGATCAGATTAATTCTGGTTACAATCCAGATAACTGGACCATGACGACGCTTCCGAAGGGAAGCCTTGTATATGGAGGCCTGCTAGGACAGTCCGCTTACTACACTACGGAGCAGACACTCTTGGATGGAAACTTTGATAGTGCGACCGTGTTTGACAGTCTTCAGGTGGCTCCGAATCATGAATTCGGTTACCGGCCGGAAATGGGCGTCTATCAAGTACCAGAAGACACACAGGTACCAACAGGGCAGGCTCTAGCAAACCCGAATATTGGTTCGGGTGGAGCACAGCAATTCTTCTTCGGCAATTACGGGCAGCAATTGCAACTTATCAATCGGATCGCGTTGGGGCACTGAAATGAATATTCAATCAGTTTCTATTGCGAGTGCTGTTCAAATTGCGATTGAAGAAGGGAATGCCGTAGAGGAAATTTCCACAGGGTGGACAAAGGTGAATCAGGTGGTCCACATGACGGATAGAATGTCTCCTGTCGTGCGGCAGAAGATTGAGCGTGAAGTGCCGACACTTCGCTATTGGGAATCGGTTGCAACGCCGCAGAATCCAGCGACTGAAGGCTTCATATCTGACCAGGATAAAGTTGGGCTTTCCTTTCCTAGATAGCAGTGCTTGCAGCGGCAACGGAAGGCCCGCTTGGTGACGCGTTTATGAACAAGGCGCGCGTGGTCGAGCTGAAGCGACTGCTGGAGGTCAAGGGTGCCAAGGTGACGTTGATGGATTGCAAAGTTACTGGTCGATCCTTTCCAAAGTACGCTTGCGCCAATGGTAAGCCGCCGCCGTGAGGCGGTGATCGATACGGATAAGGGGACGGAAATTAAATTGCCGCGCAGCCCACAGCCTGTTTCCACCATCCCGCGGCGTCGGCGGCGATCCGCCGGCGCACTGCGCGCACGTGCCTTCTTCGGCCAGCTCAGCCTGGCCAGTGCGACGACGAATCAGAGCTACGATGCCGAGGGCAACCTGACCGGCTACAGCTACACGGTGCCGGGCCAGTTCACGGCCACCTACACGGTCAGCTACCTCAAGCGCGATGGCTATCTGGAGCAGGCCACCGCGGGCAGCAGTTCGACCACGGGTTACACCCCGGCGACCGACACCTCGCTGTACGACACGCTGGGCCAGCGCATTGCGGTGCAGCAGACCGAGCAGTTGTCCAGCGGGACGGTGTCCGCGACCACGCGCGTGTACAGCTATGACGGCGACGGCCAGATCCTCGGCCGCACCGACGGCACGGTCAGCGGCACGGGCAGCAGCGCCACCTTCACCGCGCTGGCCGGAGCGACCACGGCCAACCCGGATGCGCTGGCGCCACAGCACTACGTGTATGCCGAGGGCCACAGCATCGCCACCCTGGGTGCGAACGGCACGATCCAGCTCAGCGACGGGCTGAGCGC
Organism: Metallibacterium sp.; assembly: GCF_054637675.1. NCBI lineage: Bacteria > Pseudomonadati > Pseudomonadota > Gammaproteobacteria > Lysobacterales > Rhodanobacteraceae > Metallibacterium > Metallibacterium sp. The sequence continues at coordinate 39,946 of NZ_JBTSRB010000024.1, read as the reverse complement.
GCCGGCCGCCACGGCCAGCAGCAACGAATACACCGTGCAGGCCGGGGACACGCTGCAGAGCATCGCGCAGACCGTCTACGGCAACGCCACGCTGTGGTACGTGATCGCCGATGCCAACGCGCTCAGCGTGGACAGCAGCGGCAACGCGATCAACCTCATCGCCGGCACCACGCTGAAGCTGCCGGCGGTGAGCAACGAGCAGAACAGCAGCCAGACGTTCGATCCGTACAACCCGCTCAAACTGATCGGCTCCACCACGCCGGCGCTGGCCTACATCCCGCCGCCGCCGCAGCAGCACTGCAACGACCTGACCACCCTGATCGTGGTCGCGGCGACGATGATCTGAAGCCGCTCCCCGAAAACCGAGATCGACACACGCGGCCTGCGCGGTCCTGGGTGACGGCTGTCAATGACGATCGCTGACGCGCGCGACTGTCGGCGCGTGCGCGGCGCCGCGAGACTGGCATCGACACTGGAGCCTGGCATGACACCCATCGAACCCGCGCCCACCGCTGCCGCATCCGCCGGGCTTCCGCTGGCCGCGTTGCGCAACGTGCACAAGGCCTATGGCGCGCAGCGCGCGCTGGATGGGGTCGATCTGACCTTGGCGCACGGCCAGTTGCTGGCCCTGCTTGGTCCCAACGGCGCCGGCAAGACCACGGCGATCGCGCTGCTGCTGGGTTTGATCCGCGCCGATGCCGGCATGGTCGAACTGTTCGGCGCCGATCCGCAAACCCTCGCGCCGCGGCGGCGCATCGGGGTGATGCTGCAAAGCGGCGCCTTGCCGGAAACGCTGCGCGTCGGCGAGTTGCTGCGCATGACCGCGAACTACTACCCGCGGCCGCGCGCGCTGGCCGAATGCGCCGAGCTGGCTGGCGTTGGCGATGTGCTGCAGCGTCCCTACGGCAAGCTGTCGGGTGGTCAGCAGCGCCGCGTGCAGTTCGCGCTGGCCTTGTGCGGACGCCCCGAATTGCTGTTTCTCGACGAGCCCACGGTGGGCATGGACAGCGCCGCGCGCGAGCGCCTGTGGACCACCATGCGCACGCTGGTCGGCGAAGGTTGCGCGATCCTGCTGACCACGCATTATCTGGAAGAAGCCGAGGTGCTGGCCGATCGCGTCGTGGTGCTGGCGCGGGGGCGCGTGCTGGCCGAGGGCAGTGTCGAGGCGATGCGTGCACGCAGCGAGCGCACGCGCATTTGCTGCCGCAGCGCGCTCAGCGCTGAAGCCTTGCGCACCTGGCCGGGTGTGCAGGAGTGCCGCCTCGATGCGGGCCTGCTGACGCTGACCGTGCAGCAACCCGAGCTGGTGTTGCGCCGCCTGCTGGCCGAGGACGCCACCCTCAGCGCGCTGGAAGTGCGCCGCGCCGGTCTCAGCGAGGCTTTCACCGAACTCACCCGCGAGGCCGCCTGATGAACGCCGTTCAAGCCATGCCACCGCCACGCCTCGCGCGCATCTACGCCCTGGATGCGTGGTTCGAGTTCCTGCGCGTGCTGCGCATGCCCGGCGCGGCGCTGCCGATGCTGGTGTTCCCGGCGATGTTCTACCTGCTGTTCGGCGTGGTCTTCGCCGGCAAGAACCCGCAGCAGGCGGTGTACGTGCTGGGCAGCATGGCCGCGTTCGGGGTGATGTCGCCGGGGCTGTTCGGCTTCGGCATCGGCGTGGCGGTGGATCGCGAGCGCGGCCTGCTGATGCTGAAGCGCGCGCTGCCGGCGCCGCCGGGTGCGTATCTCGCCGCCAAGATGGCGATGGCGCTGCTGTTCGCGTTGCTGATCTTCGTGATCCTGGCCGCGCTGGCGGTTACGGTCGGCGGCGTGCGCCTGGCGCCGCTGCAATGGCTGGGTCTGCTCGGCGCGATGCTGCTGGGCGTGCTGCCGTTTTGCGCCATCGGTCTGCTGATCGGCAGCCGCGCCAGCGCGCAGGCGGCGCCGGCGATCGCCAATCTCATCTACCTGCCGATGTCGTTCCTGTCCGGGCTGTGGGTGCCGCTGGCGGCGATGCCGCATGTGCTGCAGCAACTGGCGCCGCTGTGGCCGGCCTGGTATCTGGGCCAGCTCAGCCTGCGCGCGGTGGGCATGGCGCACGCGCCGCTGGGGCCGCCGATCGCGGCGTTGCTGCTGTTCACGGCGGTGTTTTTTGCGCTGGCGGTGCGGCGTTTGCGGCGCGCCGGGTGAGCGTCCGCGGCGCCGCGCTTATGATGACCGTGGTTTGACCGAGGAGAGTGCCATGCGCCTGGGCTTCGACATTGCGCCTGATTCTTGCCTCAACTACGCGCGCGGTTCCGGCGATCCGCGCAAGGCTTGGCGCTGGGCTGCGATCAACCTGACCTGGAGTTTCTGGATCATCGCCGCGCCGGCGTTGTCGAGCCTGTCGTGGCGTGTCTGGCTGGCGCCGACGCTGCTGTCATACGTGGTGTTCCTGTGGTTGTACTTTCGCGCCTATGCGGTATCAGTCAGGCATCTGATTGGCTATGTGCTGGCCATTGGCGCGCTGGGTTTTCTGCTGTCGCCGCTGAGCTGGGGCGGCATGACCTACGTGATCTATGCCTGCGTGTTCGCCGCGTTCGCGTTCCGCAGTCCGCGCACCAGCCTGCTGGCCATGCTGGTCATCCTGGCTGCCTACGTGGCCGAAACCGTTTGGCTGGGCTGGTCGTGGTCGAACATCCTCAGCGTGGTGCTGTGGGCGCTGGCGGTCGGCGGCATGAACCTGATGTACCGCGCCAAGGGCCGGGCGGATGCGCAATTGCGCCTGAGTCATGACGAGGTGCGCCGCCTCGCCGCCAGCGCCGAACGCGAGCGCATCGGTCGCGACCTGCATGATCTGCTCGGCCACACGCTGTCGCTGGTGGCGCTGAAGAGCGAGCTGGCGGCACGCCTGGTCGAGCGCGATGCCGCGGCGGCGGGGCGCGAGATGCGCGAGGTCGAGCGCGTGGCGCGCGCAGCGCTGGCCGAGGTACGCACCGCGGTCAGCGGCCTGCGTGCGCCCAGGCTGATGGCCGAGTTGGCCGCCGCGCGCTTGTTGCTGGAGACCGCCGGCGTGCACGTGGACAACCGCATCGGCGCCACCAATCTGCCCGAGGCGCAGGATGCCGCGCTAGCGCTGGTGTTGCGCGAGGCCGGCACCAATATCCTGCGCCACGCCGATGCACACGCGGTGGTGATCCATCTGGAGCAGGAGCGCACACGCGTGCGCCTATGCATTGAGGACGACGGTTGCGGTGGCGTGTTGCGTGAAGGCAACGGTCTGAACGGGATGCGCGAGCGCCTGCACGCGCTGGGCGGAGCGCTGCGCATCGAAGCGCCGGGTGAGCGCGGCACGCGCCTGTGTGCCGAGCTGCCGTTGTCGCCGGTCGCGTACCCCATCCATGCTGTCATCCCGGGCAGCGCGCAATCTTTCAAGGGCGTCATCGCGGACGGCGCGCAGCGCCGATCCGGGATCCAGCGCGGAGCTGCGCAAGTCTGTCTGGATCCCCGCCTGCGCGGGGATGACGACAAAGAAAGTCTGCGCGGGGATGGCGATATGGAAGGTCGGCGCGGGGATGGCAACAAGCTGGGCATGCGCGGGGATGGCGATATGGAAGGTCGGCGCGGGGATGGCAACAAGCTGGGCATGCGCGGGGATGGCGATATGGAAGGTCGGCGCGGGGATGGCGACAAGCTGGGCATGCGCGGGGATGGCGACAAAGAAAGCCTGCGCGGGGGTGACTTCATTGACCTCGACACCGCGACCGGTGCGCTACCGGACAGCGCCCCATGATCCGCGTGCTGCTGGCCGAGGATCAGGCCATGGTACGCGGCGCGCTGGCGGCGCTGCTGGCGCTGGAATCCGACATCGAGGTGCTGGGCAGCGCCGCCGACGGCGAAGCCGCGTGGCGCGAGCTGCAGCGCCTCAAGCCCGACGCGCTGGTGACCGACATCGAAATGCCCGGTTTGACCGGGCTGGAACTGGCGCAGCGCGTGCAGCGTTACGCGCTGCCGATCAAGGTGGTGATCGTGACCACCTTCGCTCGCGCGGGTTTTTTGCGCCGCGCGCTGGATGCCGGCGTGGCGGGCTATCTGCTCAAGGACGCACCCGCCGAGAAGCTCGCCGAGGCGCTGCGCATTGTGCAGCGCGGCGGTCGCGCGATCGACCCGCAACTGGCGCTGGAAGCGTGGACCGATGCCGATCCGCTCAATGACCGCGAGCGCCAGGTGCTGCGCCTCGCCGGCGAGGGCGTGGCCGCCACCGAGATCGCGCAGCGCCTGAATCTGACTCACGGCACCGTGCGCAATTACCTGTCGGAGATCATCGGCAAGCTCGGCGTGAGCAATCGCATCGAAGCCTACCGGCTGGCGCGGCAGAAGGGCTGGCTGTGAGGTGGAGCTGGTAGCGGGGAATCGGTAGCGGGTAGCGGGTAGCGGGTAGCGGGGAGCAGGGAGCGGGGAGCGGGGAGTAGGGGGCGATCGCGCCCTGCTTTCGTTGTCATCCTTATCTCTTGGTTTTTTGCCAAGGTAAGCGTCGAGAGCCGGCGTGGGCGATCGTGTCATCCTGAGCGCAGCGAAGGATCTCGCGCGTGGATGCGCGCGGCACGATGGCAATTGCCCGGATGCTTCGCTGCGCTCGGCATGACAGCGCAGGGAATCGCACGACCAGCCTTTCTCCACTTCCCACTCTCCCCTCCCTACTCTCGGCTACCGGCCCCATCTCCCCGACTCACCGGTGACGCACACTGCTGACAGCTGTCAATCGCGATGGTTGACCGCGGCGCCTTTCCAATACGGTGCGATCACGTCAAGCTGCGCACCGTCATTGCCGCCCCCTCCATCGCGCGTTCGTCATGAGCCAGGCCCCGATGAGCCAAGCCCCAATGAACCAAGCCCCGCAGGATTTGTTGCAGCAGTTGCGCATCGAGCGCAGTGATCGCGATCTGCCGGCGCCGCGGCGGCGCTGGCCGTGGATCGTGGGCGCGCTGGTCGTGCTGCTGGCGCTGCTTGCCGGCGCGTTGATCTGGCACGCCACGCGCGCGCCGCTGGTGCGGGTGGCCATGGTGCAGGCGCCGGCCAGCGCGGCGGGCTCGGGATCGGTGCTGCAGGCCACCGGCTACGTCACCGCGCGGCGCGCGGCCACGGTGTCGGCGCAGATCACCGGGCGCTTGACCGAGGTGCACGTGGAGGAGGGCGAGCGCGTGCAGGCCGGGCAACTGCTGGCGCGGCTCGATGACGGCCAGGCCAAGGCGCAACTGGCGCTGGCGCGCGCCAACGAGGCCGCCGCGCGCGCGGCGCTGGGCCAATACCAGGCCAACGCCACGCTGGCACGGATCACGCTGCGCCGCGAGCGCACGCTGGTGGACCAGGGTCTGGCGCCCAGGCAATCGCTGGATCAGGCCGTGGCCAGCGCCGCGTCGGCCGAGGCCACGCTGGCCAATGCGCGCGACCAGATCGCGGTGGCCGTGGCGCAGCGCCAGGCGGCACAGGTCAACTACGACTACACCTTCGTGCGCGCGCCGTTCGCCGGCGTGATCACCGACAAAGCCGCGCAGGTGGGCGAGATCGTCTCGCCGCTGTCGGCCGGCGGCGGCTTCACCCGCACCGGCGTGGCCACCATCGTCGACATGAACTCGCTGGAGGTCGACGTCGACGTTAACGAGTCGTACATCCACCGCGTGCATGCCGGCCAGCCCGCCGAGGCGGTGCTGGACGCCTATCCCGACTGGCGCATCCCGGCGCGCGTGATCGCCATCGTGCCCACCGCCGACAAGGCCAAGGCCACGGTCAAGGTGCGCGTGGCGTTGCTGCAAAAGAGCCCGCGCATCCTGCCCGACATGGGCGTGCGGGTGAATTTTCTGGAGCGCGCGGCGACGTCCAGCGCGGCGCCCAAGGGCGTGCTGATCCCCGCCGCCGCGCTGATCGACGTCGCCGCCGGCAAAGCCGTGTGGCGTGTGCGCGAAGGCCGCCTTGCGCGTGTGCCGGTGCAGGTGCTGGCGAGCTTCGGCGATCTGCGTCAGGTCACGGGCACGCTGGTGGCGGGCGAGCACGTGGTGATCAAGCCCGGCGCGCATCTGCGCGCCGGCATGACGGTACGCGTCGCCAATCCGGCGCAGGAGTGAAACGATGAACGCAACGCAGACGACCAGCGAGAACCTGATCGAGATCCGCGACCTGGGCAAGACCTACCGCCGCGGCAAGCAGCAGATCCCGGTGCTGCAGGGCGTGAATCTGGATGTGGCCGCGGGCGATTTCTTCGCGCTGATGGGCCCCTCGGGTTCGGGCAAGACCACACTGCTGAACCTGATCGGCGGGCTGGATACGCCCAGCGCCGGCAGCATCGTCATCGGCGGCCAGCGCGTCGACCGACTGGGCGGCGCCGCGCTGGCGCGCTGGCGCGCGGCGCACGTCGGCTTCGTGTTCCAGTTCTACAACCTGCTGCCGATGCTCAGCGCGCAAAAAAACGTGGAGCTGCCACTGCTGCTGACCAAATTGTCGGCCAGCGAGCGGCGCAAGCGCGCGGCCATCGCATTGCAGTTGGTGGGCCTGGCCGATCGCGCCAGCCACAAGCCGAGTGAACTCTCCGGCGGCCAGCAGCAGCGCGTGGCCATCGCCCGCGCCTTCGTCACCGATCCGACCCTGCTGGTGTGCGACGAGCCTACCGGCGATCTCGATCGCGCCTCGGCCGAGGAGGTGCTGGGCCTGCTGCAGCAGCTCAACCGCGCGCACGGCAAGACCATCGTCATGGTCACCCACGATCCGCGCGCGGCGGAGCACGCCAGCCACATGGTGCACCTCGACAAGGGTGAACTGGTCGGCGCCGCACGCGTGGCGCAGCCGGCCTGAGGAGTGGCGCGATGAAATATTTCTCGCTGGTATGGGCAGCGCTGTGGCGGCGCAAGGCGCGCACGCTGTTCACGCTGTTCTCGGTGCTGACCGCGTTTCTGCTGTTCGGCATGCTCGATGCGGTGCGCACGGTGTTCAATGCCGGGGATCAACTATCTTCGGGGCGCATGATCGTCAGCTCCAAGCTGTCGATCACGCAGCCGTTGCCGATCGCGCTGCTCAATTCCATCCAGCGCGTACCCGGCGTCAAGCAGGTGGGCTGGGCCAACTGGTTCGGCGGCTACTACCAGCACCCGACGCCGTTTTTCCCCAACTTCGCGGTCAGCAGCAACTATCTGGGCCTGTTCCGAAATCGCTATGTGCTGCCACCAGCGCAGGCCAAGGCCTTTGCCGACACACGCGATGGCGCGGTGGTGGGCGCGGCGCTGGCCAAACAGTTCGGCTGGAAACTGGGCCAGCGCGTACCGCTGATCGCCGGCATCTTTCCGCGCAACGATGGCAGCAATGACTGGAATTTCCAGATCGTCGGCATTTTCACCACCAAGAATCCCAAGCTGAAGGCGGTCGAACAGCAGTTCCTGTTCCACTGGAAATACTTCGACGAGGGCAACGCCTACATGAAGAACATGGTCGGCTGGTACGTGGTGAACCTGGCCAACCCGGCGGACTCTGATCGCGTGGCGCAGGCCATCGATGCGCTCAGCCGCAACTCCGACCACGAGACCAAGACGCAGACCGAGCAGGCCTTCCAGGCCTCATTCGCCAAGCAAATCGGCGACATCGGCCTGATCGCCGGCGGCATCATGGCGGCGGTGTTTTTCACCCTGCTGCTGCTGACCGGCAACACCATGGCGCAGGCGGTGCGCGAGCGCATTCCCGAGCTGGCGGTGCTGAAGACGCTGGGCTTCCAGGATCGCACCGTGCTGGCGCTGGTGCTGGCCGAGTCGGTGCTGCTGATCGTGCTCGGCGGCGTGCTGGGCATGGGCCTGGCGATGCTGCTGACGCCGATGGTCAGCGCCGCGAGCGGCGGCACGTTGCCGCTGCCGCCGCTGGGTCTGCATAGCTGGCTGTTGGCGCTGGGTCTGATGCTGCTCATCGGACTGCTGGTCGGTGCGCTGCCGGCGCTGCGCGGCATGCGTTTGCAAATCGTCGATGCGTTGGCTGGCCGCTGAGGAGATCACCATGCGCTTTCTGATCAATGCCGCGACGCTGCTGGTCCTGCTGCTCGGCCTGTATTTGTGGATCAGGTCGCCGTGGTGGCTGCTGCTGATCCTGGTCGTGCTGGCTGGCGTGGCGATGCTGCTGACGCGGCGCGGGCGCCAGGCGCTGGCGGTGGCGCGCATGGGCGTGAGCACCTTGCCGCAGCGCCTCGGCGCCAGCTCGGTGATCCTGGTCGGCATCGCCGGCGTGGTCGGCGTGCTGGTGGCGCTGCTGGCCATGAGCGGCGGGCTGGCGCAGACGCTGCGCGCCACCGGCAGCAACGACACCGCCATCGTGCTGCGCGCCGGTTCCACCGGCGAACTCGCTTCGGGACTCACGCGCGGCGAGGTGACACTGGTCGCGCAGGCGCCCGGCATCGCGCGCGACGCCCAGGGCGTGCCGCTGGCCTCGCCCGAGCTGATCGTCGTGGCCAACCTGCCCAAGCGCGGCAGCAGCAGCGACGCCAACGTCGAGTTGCGTGGCGTCGGCCCGCTGGCGCGCGCGGCGCACGGCAAGGTCAAGCTGGTGCAGGGACGCTGGTTCAAACCCGGCCTGCGCGAGCTGGTGGTCGGCGCCGGCGCCGAGCGCGAGTTCTCCGGCGTGAAGCTGGGCGATACCGTGCGCCTCGGTAGCCAGCCGTGGCAAGTGGTCGGCGTGTTCAAGGCCGGCGACGCGCACGATTCCGAGCTGTGGGCCGATGCCGATACCGTGTCCAGCGCCTACCGTCGCGGGGGTTTTTCTTCGGTGATCGTGCGTCTGGCCAAGCCCGCCGATTTCGCCATGCTCAAGGCCGCGCTGCTGTCCAACCCGCAACTGCACGTGATGGTACAGACCACGCGCGCCTACTACGCCGCGCAGTCCGAGGGCGTGACCAAGGTGATCCGCATCGTCGGCATCAGCGTCGGCGTGATCATGGCGCTGGGCGCGATCTTCGGCGCGCTCAACACCATGTACGCGGCGATCAGCGCGCGGGCGCGCGAGATCGCCACCTTGCGCGCGCTGGGTTTCGGCGGTCTGCCGGTGGTGCTCGCGGTGCTGCTGGAAACCCTGTTGCTGGCGCTGCTCGGCGGCGTGCTCGGCGGTGTCATCGCCTGGCTGCTGTTCAATGGCTACACCGTGTCCACCCTGGGCGCGGATTTCAGCCAGGTGGTGTTCCAGTTCCAGGTCACCCCGGCGCTGCTGGTGCAGGGCCTGAAGTGGGCGCTGGCGATCGGCTTCATCGGCGGCATCTTCCCCGCGCTGCGCGCCGCGCGCGTGCCGGTGAGCGTGGCGTTGCGCGAGTTGTAGTCGCGCAGGAACATGGCTCGAGCGTTCTGGCTATGCCATCGCGCCATCGAGTTGCTCGGCGCGGCGCTTGGCGGGCCGCGCTTCCAACGCGGCCCAGTAGCGCGCGAAGGCGGGGCGTTTGTCGATCATGCCGAACTGCATGCCGAAGCCGAGCTGCGAGCCGACGTACACATCGGCGGCGCTGAAGCGCCCGTCCACCAGATAGTCGCGCGCGCCGATGGCGGCCTCGAGTACGTCGAGCACCTTCTCGAACGAGCCGTAACCGACCATGGCCGCGCGCTCCTCGGGCACGGTCACGCCCAGCGCGCGGTTGGTCCACGCGGCCTCCAGCGGACCGGCGGCGAAGAACAGCCAGCGGTAGTAGGCGCCGCGTGCCGCGCTGTGCGGCGGCGGCGCCAGTCCGGCCTGCGGGAAGGCGTCGGCGAGGTAGGCGCAGATGGCGGCGCATTCGGTGACCACGGTGCCGCCGTGACGGATGGCCGGCACCTTGCCCATCGGGTTGATCGCCAGATACGGCGCGGCCTTCATGCTGGTGGCGTATTCAAGAACTTCAGTGCTGTGGGGCGCGCCGGTTTCCTCCAGCATCCAGCGCACGATGCGGCCGCGCGATTTGGGGTTGGTGTAGAAGCTCAGTTCGGGCGTGGTCATGGCGCTGCGCTCCGCGTGGATGGCGTGGGCATGGTACGCCGGCGCCGTTGCGCACGGCGGGCTTCAGCCGTGCGGCGGGCCGAGCGCATCGGCGATGAAGCGCGACCACAGCGCATCGGGCTGCCAGATCTCCCGCTGCGGCGCGAACGCCGCGCTGAGGGGCACGCCCCGGCACAGATGCAGCCATAGCCCGAGGAATACCGACACGCGCTTGATGGCCGCGCAGTGCACCCAGATCCTCTTGCCGCGGTTCGCATCCATGACGGCGAAGAAGGTGCGCAAGTCCTGTGGCGTCGGTGCATCGAATGCCAGCGGGATGTGCACGTAGTCCATGCCCAGCGCGCGCACCGTGCCGGCCGCGTCGGCCCGCGCATAGTCGGCGTCACGCAGCGCGAGATTGATGACGAGCCGGTAGCCGGCGGCGGCGATGGCGGCCAGTTCGTCCGCATCGGGCTGGCCCGAGGTGGCGAGATCGGGCGCGAGCTGGCGCATGTTGCAGATGCCGGAGAGCATGGCGAGTCGCGGGAGCTTCAATCCCGCAGCCAGTCCTCGCCGGGCATGATGCGTTTCATGAATGCGTCGAACATGGGCACCGTGAATGCCGTATCGCCGTGGTTCGGGCTCCAGATCATGCCCTTGGCGATGAGCTGATTGCGCAGCGGTCCCAACGCGGTGACTTTGCGCTGGAGCATGCTCGCGATGTCCCCGGAGCGGTGCGGGCCCGGCCCCAACTCGGCCATGGCGCGCAGATAGCGCTTCTGCACCGGGGTCAGTCGATCGAAGCGCACGCGGAAAAAGCTCTCGTCGAGCGCGGCGATGGTCTCGGCTGAGGCGCGATCCACATCGTCCACGGTGATCGGCGAGCGTTGCGCGACGTCCCATGCGTGCTTGCCCCACTCTTGCAGAAAATAGGGATAGCACTGGGTTTCGCGAATGATGCGGTCGATCGCTGCCGGCGCGTAGGCGACACCCTGCTTGCGCGCGGGCACCTCGATGGCTTGACGCGCGGCATCTGCATCCAGCGGGCCTATCTCCGGGAAGTCGAACAGGCGTTCCGCATAGGATTTTGCGCGGCCCATCTTGCCCGGCAGTTGCGGCAGGCCAGCGCCTACCAGCATCACCGGTAGCTGCAGTTGGGTGCAGCGGTGCAGCGCGGTGATCAGCGCAGCCAGTTGCTCTTGTTCGACGTATTGCAGCTCGTCAATGAACAGCAGCAGAGCTGTGTCAGCCGCTTGTGCCGCTTGTCCTGCCAGTTCCAGCAGGGCCTGCAAGTCGTGCTCCAGATCGCCGTTGTCGGCCAGGCCGGGCACGGGATCGAAATCGATGCCGACCTCGATGTCCGCGTATTTGACCTTGAGTGACCGCGCGAAGCCCGCCAAACCCTGCAGTGCACGGCGCCCCAACGCCTTGGCCTTTTCACTGAGCGACAGCCGCAGCAAGGCTTGGCGCAACTGCGGCGCCAGGATGGCCGGCAGCGAGCGGCCCTCCGGTGCCTCGATGCGCAGCGTCTGCATCCCGGTGGCTTCGGCATCTTCACGCATACGCTCCAGCAGCACGGTTTTGCCGACGCCGCGCAGCCCCACCATCAGCACGCTTTTGGCGGCACGGCCGGCGCGGACGCGCGCGGTTGCGATGCGCACCTTTTCCAGCAGCGCATCGCGCCCGGCCAGTTCCGGCGGCGGCGTACCCGCACCAGGCGCATAAGGGTTGGAAACCGGGTCCATGGTCGGACTTTATACCGAAGTTATCAGTATTACAAAAAAACAATAAACTCAAAAATATTGATCAAATCGCTGGTACAAATGGCCATGCACATGCTGGGTTTAGCCCACGCGCCCACTCTCGCGGTGCGCCAGCCAGGCGCCGGTCAGCGCGGCGAGGTAGGGGATGGACTGCGCGACCAGGATGGCCACCCACAGCTTGCCTTCCTCGTACTTGCTGCCGAACAGCAGCACCATGCCGACGATGGCGGTGGCCAGGCCGATCACCATGAACAGCTCCTCGCGCACCGAGGCGAAGGCGCTGGGCCGGTCGCGCAGTCGGCGCCGCTTGGCGGTGCGCACGAACTCGCCCTTCTGCTTGACCAGACCCCACCAGATGCCGCGCGCGATGGCGTGGCTGAGGCCCATGCTGGCGATGGCCGCCATCAGCGTGTCGCGCCACGAGCACGGCACGCGCTTGCGGTACAGCCAGATACCCAACACCGCCTTGGCCACGAAGAAACTCAGCACCGGAATCAGGAACAGCTTCAACGGCAGGTTGAAATACTGCGGAAACAGCAGCATCAGCGCGGTCCAGATCAGCGCCATCAGGGTGAACACCAGATGCAGCGCATCGGCGAACCAACTGAACCAGCCAGTGAGAAAGTGGAAGCGCTGCCCCGGCGTCAGCGGCCCCGGTTGCGTCATCCAGCCCCAGCGTGCCTTGAGAATCTGCATGGCACCGAACGCCCAGCGGTAGCGCTGCGATTTGTACGCGGTGAAATCGGCCGGGGTCAGGCCCTGGCCCATCAATTCGTCCACATAGACCAGATCATAGCCGGCGTGCATCAGGCGCAGGCCCAGCTCGGCATCCTCGCAAATGGTCCACTCCGACCAACCGCCATCGCGCTCCAGCGCGCTGCGCCGGACCATGGTCATGGTGCCGTGCTGGATGATAGCGTTGCGTTCGTTGCGGTGGTGCATGCCGATGCGGAAGAAGCCGTCGAACTCCCACGCGGTCATGCGCCGGAACGCGTTGTGTTCGAAATCGCGGTGCGCCTGCGGGCACTGCACCACGGCCACCTTGGGATTCTCGAAGTAACCGCACAGGCGCGACAGCCAGTCCGGGCGCACCACGTAATCGGCATCGACCACGGCCACGACCTCGGCGCGCGCGTCGGTTTGCTGCAGACCGTAATTCAGCGCGCCGGCCTTGAAGCCCGGCCACGGCGCCAGATGAAAAAAGCGGAAACGCTCGCCCAGCTCCACGCAGTGCGCCTCGACCGGTTTCCACACCGCCTCGTCCCTGGTGTTGTTGTCGATCACCAGCACTTCGAAGTGCGCGTAATCGAGCGCGGCCAGCGAATCGAGCGTGGCGATCACCATCTCCGGTGGCTCGTTGTAGCAGGCGAGGTGGATCGACACGAACGGCTGACGCTCGGGCGGCAGAGCGTCCAGCAGCGGGAAATGTCGCTGCCAGCGTCGGTGCCACAACACCTCGACGAATTCGAAGCCGTTGATCAGCAGCACCGCCAGAATCGCCAACTGCGCCGGGAACAGGATCGCCAGCATGGCCCAGTCGATGGGGTTGAGATAAAACGCGAACGGCACCGTCACCGACCAGGCGATCAGCCCCGCGGCGAGCTGCATGAGCGCCAGAAAGAACAGTCGCCCGCGCATGCGGAAGCGCTCGAAATAGCGCGCGAACAGCAGCATCGGCAGCAGCGCCAGCAGGGATGCCGCCAGTGCCTTCCATGGCCAGTGCGGGTCTTCGAGGATCGGTCCGGTGAGCGGAAACTTCAGCTTGCGATCGGCGCCGAACATGCCCCAGTAGGCACCCACGCGGCCCTCGCCGAGGTTCTCCTTCCACGGCTGGTCGATGGCTTCCATGACGTAGTAATCGATATGACGTGCCTTGGCCACGTTGAACCACTGGCGCAGAAACAACGCCTCGTTGGCCAGGCTGGGTTCGGCGTATTTGTAGCGATTGCCGTTGCTCGGCCAGCCCACTTCGCCGACCACGATGGGCTTGCCGGGAAACATGCGCTTGAGCTGCTCGTAGTGCATCAGCACGTCGCCAACCGCGTCCTTGCGTGGCACACCCTCCCAATAGGGCAGCAGGTGCACGGTGATGAAATCGACGTGGTCGGCCAGCTCCGGGTGGGTTTCCCAGATGTGCCATGGTTCGGCGGTGGACACCGGCTGGCGGATCGCCGCGCGCGCGCGATCGAGGTATCTCATCAGCTCGGTCGGTGCCATGTCGCGGCGCAGCAGCACCTCGTTGCCGACGATCACGCGCGTGATGGTGTGCGGGTAGCGGTGCGCCTGCTCGATCAGCGCCTGCAGTTCCTTCTCGTTGTGGCGCTTGTCCGAATCCAGCCACGCGCCGGCCATCACGTGCATGCCGTAATTGCGCGCCAGGCGCGGAATCTCCGGTGTCTGCAGAGAGGCGTAGGTGCGGATGCGGTGCGTGTAATGCGACAGCATGGCCAGATCGGCGCTGATCTCCGCCGGCGTCGGATAGTCGCCGGTCAGCGGGCTCTGGAAGCGACGGTAGGCGCTGTAGGCGAAGCCATGGATCGGCCCGGTCCAGCCCGGCGCGTCGACCGGGCGGTTGGCCCAGGCCCACAGGCCGAAGTTGGCGGTGGCCACCAGCAGAGCCAGCAGCAGCGCGCGCAACCAGGAGCGGCCGGGAGATGCGGGGGTGGTGGACAAGCGCCAGGCTCACGCGCCGCAACCAGCGCGGCTCAAGCGTGCGAGCTTAACGGAGTGGCCGGCGCCGGCCAATGCAGCCGGCGTCGGGGTTTCATGGCGGGCTCAGGCGCCGAATGGCCAGCGGTTCGCGCGCCGGCTCATTTCAGCAGCGAGCGCAGCATCCACGCGGTCTTCTCGTGATACTGCAGGCGCTGCGTGGCCAGATCGGCGGTGGGCTGATCGTCGGCCTTGTCGGCCAGCTTGAAGGTGGCGCGGCCGATGCGCACGCAGGCCTCGTGGCCATCGACCAGTTGCTGCACCATCGCCTTCCAGTCGGGCACGCCGGTTTCTTCCTTGATCGTGCTGAGCTTGCCGAACTGGCTGTAGGAGCCCGGCGCGTACACATCCAGCGCGCGGATGCGCTCGGCGATCAGGTCGGCCGCGGTCCACAGCTCGTTGTACTGCGTCTCGAACATCAGATGCAGGGTGTTGAACATCGGCCCGGTGACGTTCCAGTGGAAGCCGTGGGTCTTCAGGTACAGCGAATACGTATCCGCGAGCAGCACCGACAGATTCTTGGCGATGGCCTCGCGTTCTTTCTTGCTGATGCCGATTTCGATGGCCATGGTTCGCTCCTGTGTTGAAGGGTCTGCGCATGGATCGCAGTGCGGGGGGAAATACCGCCTCGATTATCATGCGCCACCGAAAACACATGGCGCCAGCGCGCGCCAGCTCAAGGGCATGACATCGATCAGCGAACTGCGCCAGGCGCTGGATGCGGTACTGACGCGCGAGCGCGCGCGCCTGGCGGCGCGACTGCGCGCTCTTGGCGCGACGCCCGATGCGGCCGCATTGGTGGCGCTGACGCGCGACATCCAGGCCTCGGCGCAACGCCGCGCCGCGCGCGCGGCCAGTGTGCCAGCAACGATGATCGATGAGGCGCTGCCGATCGCGCGCCACGCCGACGACATCATCGCCGCCATTTGCACGCATCAGGTGCTGATTCTTGCTGGCGAAACCGGCTCGGGCAAGACCACGCAATTGCCCAAGCTGTGCCTGGCCGCCGGGCGCGGCGTGGCCGGCATGATCGGTTGCACGCAGCCGCGGCGTTTGGCCGCGCGCGCGGTGGCGCGGCGCGTGGCCGAGGAACTGGGTACCGAGGTTGGCGCGCTGGTCGGTTTTCAGGTGCGCTTCAACGAGCAGGTCGGCGAGCGCGCCTTGGTCAAGTTCATGACCGACGGCATTCTGCTGGCGGAGACGCGGGGTGATCGCGCGCTGTCGGCCTACGACACGCTGGTGCTGGACGAGGCGCACGAGCGCAGTCTCAACATCGATTTCCTGCTCGGCTATCTCAAGCGCCTGCTGCAGCGGCGTGCCGATCTCAAGCTGATCATCACCTCGGCCACGCTGGACACGGCGCGTTTCGCGCAGCATTTCGGTGACGCGCCGGTGGTCAGCGTGGAAGGGCGCGGTCACCCGGTGGAACTGCGCTGGCGTCCGCCGCAGGGTCGCGGCGAGGCCGATCTGCCGGCGCAAGTGGCCGCCGCGCTGGATGAGATAACCAGCAGCGATGGTCGCGGCGACGTGCTGGTGTTTTTGCCCGGCGAGCGCGAGATCCGCGAGGTGCATCTGGCGCTGGAACGACGCCGTTATCGCCACACCGAGGTGTTGCCGCTGTATGCGCGCCTGTCGGCCAGCGAGCAGGATCGCGTGTTTCATCCCGGCGCGGCGCGGCGCGTGGTGCTGGCCACCAATGTCGCGGAAACCTCGCTGACCGTGCCGCGCATCCGCTACGTGATCGACAGCGGCAGCGCGCGCGTCAAGCGTTACAGCGCGCGCAGCCAGATCGAGCGCCTGTACATCGAGCCCATCGCGCAATCCGCCGCCGAGCAGCGCAAGGGCCGCTGCGGGCGCGTCGGTCCAGGCGTGTGCGTGCGCCTGTATGCCGAGGAGGATTTTTCCGCGCGACCGCGCTACGGCGATCCCGAGCTCAAGCGCAGCGCGCTGAGCGGCGTGATCTTGCGCATGCTCAGTCTGGGCCTGGGCGAGGTCGAGTCGTTTCCGTTCATCGATGCGCCCGAGCCGCGCGCCTGGGCCGAGGGCTGGCGGCGCCTGGCCGAGATCGGCGCGGTGGACGACGCGCGCAAGCTCACGCGCATCGGGCGCGACATCGCCGCGCTGCCGCTGGATGCCGGTCTGGCGCGCATGCTGGTCGAAGGTCAGCGGCTCGATGTAGCCGAGCCGCTGCGCGTGCTGGTGGCCTTCCTCAGCATCCAGGATCCGCGCGAGCGCCCGGCCGATGCGCGCGCCGCCGCCGATGCCGCGCATGCCACGTTCATCGACAAGCGCTCCGATTTTCTCGGCGTGCTGAATCTGTGGGCGGCCTACCAGCAGGCGCACGAGGACTTCACCCAATCGAAATTGCGCGATTGGTGCGAGCGCCATTTCCTGAGCTTTCTGCGCATGCGCGAGTGGCGCGAATTGCATCGGCAGTTGCGCGTGCTGGAAGAAACGCGGGACTCGGGACTGGGGGCTCGGGACTCGAAAAGCCGGGACTCGGGACTGGGGATTCTGGACTCGGAAAGTCCAGCGGTGACGCATGTGGATGCCTTGTCGCGACAACCTGCTCGCGTTGAAGCGACATCTGCAATGGCGGCACGTCGCCCCATCCCCGAGTTCCGAGTCCCCAGTCCCGAGTCCCGCAAGGAAGAGGCCCTCCACTGCGCCCTGCTGGCCGGCCTGCCCACGCAAGTGGCGCACAAGGACGAAAAGGGCGGTTATCGCGGCACGCGCGAGCGGCGCTGGCAGATTTTCCCCGGCTCGGCGCTGGCCAAGGCGCCGCCGCCGTGGCTGTTCTCCGCGCAGGTGCTGGATCTCAACGGGCGCGTGTACGGCATGATGAATGCGCGCCTCGAGCCGGCGTGGATCGAGCGTCAGGCCGCGCATTTGCTCAAGCGCGCGTGGTTCGATCCGCGCTGGTCGCGCGCGCGTGGCGCGGTGCTGGCCTTCGAGCAGGTCAGCCTGTTCGGATTGAATCTGGCCGAACGCCGCGCGGTGCAGTTTCAGCGCCAGGATCCGGCGCAGGCGCACGCGATTTTTCTCGAACAGGCGCTGGCCGAGTGCGCGCTGGATGCGCGCGCGGACTTTCTTGCCGCCAATCGCCGCGTGCTGGCCGAGGCCGAGCGCATCGAAGCGCGGCAGCGTCGCGCGGGTTTGCTCAAATCCGCCACCGAGCGCGCGCAATTCTTCGCCGGCAAGCTGCCCGAATCCATCGCCAGCGCGGCGGCGCTGGGCGCCTGGTACAAGCAGGCCAGCGCGGCGCAGCGCGCGGCGCTGCACTGGTCGCTGGACGATCTGCTCGAAGCCGATGCCGGCGCTGCGGGCGCGTATCCAGCCGCGCTGGATTTGGCCGGGCAGCACCTGCCGCTGGAATATCGCTACACGCCGGGCAGCGACGATGACGGCATCACCCTGCGCGTGCCGCTGGCGCTGCTGAACGCCTTGCCCGAGGTGCGCCTGCAGTGGTTGGTGCCGGGTCTGCTGGCGGAGAAAATAGCCGAGATGATTCGCGGCCTGCCCAGATCGCTGCGGCGCAATTTCGTACCGGCGCCGGATTTCGCGCGCGCGTTCTGCGCCGCCGAGGCGCCGCGCGACGAGGCTTTGGGCCGCGCGCTGGCGGCGTATCTGCGTCGCGTCAGCGGCGTGGCGATCGGCGCCGAGGATTTCGCCGGCATCGAGCTGCCGCCGCATCTGCGCCTGCGCGTGCTGGTGCGCGACGGCGACGGCGCCACGCTGGATGCCGGGCGCGACCTGGCCACGCTGCGCGCGCGCTGGTCGGGCGCCGCGCGCAACGCCTTCGCGCAGCACAGCGCCGCCGAAGTGCAGCGCGAGGACGTGGCCGGCTTCGACTTCGAGGAGATTCCGCTGCGCGTGCATGGCGCCGGCGGGCTGGATGCGTTTCCGGCGCTGGTCGATCAAGGCGGCAGCGTGGCGCTGCGCGTGTTCGAGCGCAGCGACGAGGCCGCCGCCGCGCATCGTCACGGCGTGATGCGCTTGCTGCGTCTGGCGCTGGCCACCGAGATCAAGCGTGCCGCGCGCCAGTTGCCGCTGGCGCAGGGCGTGGCGCTGCGCTGGGCGCCGCTGGGCGATGCGCAGACGCTGCGCGCCGAGGTGGTCGAGGGCGCGCTGGACGCGCTGCTGCAACAGGCCGATGTTGAGGTGCGCACGCGTGGCGCGTTCAGCGCGTTGCGCGACGCGCTGGCGCGCGAATTGTTTGGTGCGGCGATGATGCGCTTGCAAAGCGTCGAAGCCGCGGTCAGCGCGCAGGCCGAGCTGCGCCCATGGCTGGAGCCGCCGCTGCCGGGTTTCGCGCGCGCCAGCTATGACGACTTGCACGAGCAGCTCGATCTGCTGCTGGCGCCGGACTTCTTGCGTACGCTCGAACACGCGCATCTGGCCGAGCTGCCGCGTTATCTCAAGGCCATGTGCTTGCGCGCCAAGCGCCTGCGCCAGGATCCGGCGCGCGACCAGCGCCGCATGTTCGAAGTGCTGCCGTTCTGGCGCAGGCTGCTGGCACTGCGCGCGCAAGGTTGCGATGGCGCCGCGTGGCACGCCTTGCGCTGGCTGCTGGAGGAATGGCGCGTATCGCTGTTCGCGCAGGAGCTGGGCACCGCGCAGCCGGTGTCACTGAAGCGCATCCAGCGCGCGCTGGCGGACGCGGAAGCGGAGCCGGCCGCGGGTGCTGGTGGCCGGTAGCCGCAACCATCACGCGTCTTGCTCCGTTGCTGAGCATCGCGAAGGATCTGGTCTCGATACAGGCGTGGTGGCGTCCGTCTGCCACAGCGTTCGCTCTTCCCTTCTCCCGCCGGACAGTTTCCCCTTACCCTCCGGGCGGGATTCCCTCTCCCCTCGGGAGAGGAGCCTGTCCTGAGCTTGCCGTGGGATCGATCCCTCTCCCCTCGGGAGAGGGTGGCGCGCAGCGCCGGGTGAGGGTTCGCACTTGCTTGGCATGCGTTGTGCGTGAACGACCGCTCTTGCGTTGGGCTTGGCAAGGTTCCCCTGTTCCGTGCGGCTGCCGCGGCGCGGGTTCCTTTCTTTGATCGGCAAAGAAAGGAACCAAAGAAAGCCGACCCCGACAGCAGCGCCCGCTGCGCGGGTCCGCGTGCGTCCGCGGGGCGCGCCGATGGCCATCCTTGGCCTGCGGCGCGTGAGGGCGATCTCGGCCTGTGCATCCTGCACTGGCCGAATCGTCCGGCCCGCAACATCGTGTTGCGGGCGTTCGGCAGCTGGCGCTGCCTCACCCCACGCGCTCACACTTCGTGCCTTTCCCGCGCAGTCCCGCCGCTGCCGAAGGGGGTTGAAGATCAGGAGCACGCGCGCTGCGCGCGCGTCGTTGTCTTTGATCTGGGTAGCGTTGGCCAGCGCCGAGCAGCGCAGTCGGGCGCCAGGGAAAGGCGCGCCTGTTCGAGCCCATGGATGGGCGAGTTCGCGCTGGGCGCGGCGCATGCGACGCGCGCCCGCGCCCGAATGGCGCGGGCCGGGCTTGGCCACGAAGCAGGATGCGCAAGCGGCCAAGGCGCACGGCGAGCAGCGCAGGGCGAGACGCCGCGCTTGCGACCTGGCTACTGGCAGGTCGCGCGGCGTCGAGCGCCCGAGGCAGGAGCCGAGGGCCGCGTGACTTGCACAGCGCAGAATGCGCGACGCTAGTCACCCCGCGCAGCGGGGCGCAGGCTGCCGCGTGAACGGCTTTGGTTACTTTCCCCAAGAGGAAAGTAACCCGCGCGGCGGCAGCCGCACGGAACAGGGGAAACTTGCGAGACACGGCGCAAGAGCGGTCATTCAAGCACCACGCACGGCCAAGCAAGAGCGCACCCTCACCCGGCGCTGCGCGCCACCCTCTCCCGGCGGGAGAGGGAAAACAGGGGAATCTTGCCAAGCGCCGCGCAAGAACAATCGTTCACGCGCAGCGCGCGGCGGCGGCCGCACGGAACAGGGGAATCTTGTCAAACGCTGCGAACGCGCGCCGAAGACGCCGACGCGTTGCGTGCGTCAGCTCAATGCACGCGCTCGACGCGCACGCTGTTCGAGCAGCCCTGGATATACATCAGCCAACTGCCCAGCAGCATCGGTTTGATGGTGACCTTGGGGTCCTGCGTGGTCTGGCAGCCCCAACTGCTGGACTCGGATACTTGCCAAGTCTGGCCGTTGGCCAGCGAGAATTGCGTGTGGCTGTCCCAGCCCGAGAAGCGGCCGGGCAGCGTGGACTCGACGGTGACGCGCGGCTGATCAATCGGCGTGCGGTAGCCGAACTGGTTGGCCGGGCCGACCACCACCGGCGCGGTGATGCTGGCCGGGCCGGCGCCGGCGATACCGACGTGGCTGCGCAGCCAGGCATTGAGAAAGTGCAACTGCCCGGGACTGAGTTTGTCCAGGCCGGCCTTGTTGAAATCCGCCGCGGACATGCGTTCCTGCAGCGAGGAAAACTGCTGGGCGTGGACGGTGCCGGCGAAGGCCAGGGCCAGAAGCAGGGGCAGGGCGCGCGTTTTCATGGCGCGCATGCTAACAGGATGCCGCAGTCTTGCCGCCACCCTTGCATGTGCGCGCTAAGCTGCGGGCATGCGCACCGAGGCCATCATTTCATCGGAATCGCGCTGGTGCGGCGCGACCGCGCCGGCGCCGCTGGCGGCTGTGTGCGTGGCATGGCAGACGCGCGGTGGCGTGCCGGCGCAAGCCATCGAGATGCTGGAAATCCTGGCGCCTCTGGATGCCGATCCCGAAACCCTCGCCGCCGCGCTGTGGTACGACCTCGCGCGGCGCGCGCCGGCGGCATGGCAGGACGCAGCGGCGCATCAGTCCGAGGTAATGCGGCGTCTGGTCGATGGCCAGCAGGCAGCCGAGAAGGTGTTTTCCTTGCACGCCGATGCGCCGGTGCATGAACACACCGAAGGCCTGCGGCGCCTGTTGCTGGCGATGGTGCGCGATCTGCGTGTGGTGTTCATTCTGCTGGCGCGACAACTGGCCGAGCTGCGCGCGGCCGCGCGCCTGCCCGAGCCGGCACGGCTGGCGCTGGCGCGCCAGACCGCCGACCTGCACGCCCCGCTGGCCAATCGTCTGGGCATCTGGCAGGTCAAGTGGGAGCTGGAGGATCTGGCGTTCCGCTATCGCGAGCCGGACACCTACAAGCGCATCGCCAACCTGCTGGACGAGCGCCGCGATGATCGCGAGCAGTGGATCGCAGGCGCGCGCGCGCAGCTCGAAGCGGCGCTGCGCGAAGCGGGCGTGCGCGCCGAGGTCGCCGGGCGCCCCAAGCACATCTATTCCATCTGGAAAAAAATGCAGCGCAAGGAGGTCGGGTTCTCCGATCTCTACGACATTCGCGCGCTGCGCGTGATGGTGGCCGACGTGTCGGCCTGCTACACCACGCTGGGCGTGGTGCATCAGTTGTGGGCGCCGATCCCGAGCGAGTTCGACGATTACATCGCGCGGCCCAAGACCAACGGGTATCGCTCGCTGCATACCGCGGTGATCGGTCCGTACGGGCGCAATCTTGAAGTGCAGATTCGCACCGCCGAAATGCACCGCGCCGCCGAACTGGGCGTGGCCGCGCACTGGCGTTACAAGGAGGGCGGCGGCGGCGACGCGGCCTTCGAGGCGCGCATCGCGTGGATGCGCCGCCTGCTGGAAACACGCGGCGAGGACGACGGCGCGCTGGTCGAGGCGTTCCGCACCGATCTGCTCGAAGACCGCATCTACGTGCTCACCCCCAAGGGCGAGGTGATGGACTTGCCGTACGGTGCCAGCGTGCTGGATTTCGCCTATCACGTGCACACCGAGGTTGGGCATCGCTGCCGCGGCGCCAAGGTCAACGGCCGCATCGTGCCGTTGACGCACCAGCCCGGCAGCGGTGATCGCATCGAGATCCTCACCGGCAAGCAGGCGCAGCCCAGTCGCGATTGGCTGTCGCCGCAGCACGGCTATCTGCACACCGGGCGCGCGCGCGAGAAAGTGCGCGCGTGGTTTCGGCGCGTCGAGCACGTGGCCAATCTCGAAGCCGGACGCGCCGTGCTGGAACGCGAGCTGCGCCGGCTGGCGCTGCCGGCGATGAATCTCGACGCGCTGCCGCTGCGGTTGGCGCTGAAGTCCCAGGACGAATTGTTCGAAGCGCTGGCGCTGGGCGAGGTTGGCCCTGGCCAACTGGCGCGTGCGTTGCACGAGCTGCACGCGCCGCCGCTCGCGCCGACGGTGCCCGCCGCGCCGACCGGCGTCGCCGCGCGCGCGCGCGACGCGCCGGGTGCGCTCACCATCGAGGGCGTTGGCAATCTGCTGCTGCAACTGGCGCGCTGCTGCCAGCCACTGCCGGGCGATGCGGTGCTGGGCTACGTCACGCGCGGGCGCGGCGTGTCGGTGCATCGCGCCGATTGCGCGGCGCTGGAGCGGCTGCGCGCGCGCGCGCCGGAGCGCATCATCCAGGTGGCCTGGGGGCAGGCGCCGGCCGCGGCCTATCAGACTGACATCGCGGTACTGGCTTACGAACGCAAGGATTTGCTCAAGGACGTCACCGGCACCATCACCCAGTCCGGCGTCAGCATTCTGACGTCCAGCTCACAGCACATGGCCGACAGCGGCGAGCTGCACATGCGCTATAGCCTGCGCGTGCGCGACTTCGCCCAGCTCGGCCAATTGCTGGCGCGACTCGCAGCCTTGCCCAACGTGCGCGAGGCGCGGCGACTGGCCGCCGGCTGAATTCATACGGACGCCGCGCGGGCGGCGGCGCGACGCGGTGCTAGATTGCGCGCACTCTCCGCGCTGATCGCCATGCCCACACGTGAAGTCCGTCCCGCCGCACCCACCCGCATCGAGCCGCGCCTCGGCCCGCTGGATGCGCCCAAGCGCGCGCCGCCGCTGTTGCCGGATGGCCTGCCGCATTTCCGCGCCGAGCCGCGCCAGCCCGGTGCCGCCGCCACGCGTCCACCGCACCCGCCGCAGCGCGCGCGCAGCACGGCGTGGTTGCGTTGGCTGCTGCTGGCGATTCTGCTGCTGCTGGGCCTGGTCGTCATCGCGCAGCATCGCGACTGGTTCGCGCATCTGCTGCCCAGCCCGCAGCTTGATCATGTGCTCGATCAGGGCGACCGCGCGTTGGCGCAAGGTCATCTGGGCGACGCGCATCCGCCCGGCGCGCGACAGTTCTACGAGCAGGCGGCGCGGATCAGCGGCGACAACGGTCGTGCGCAAGCAGGGTTGCAGGCCGTGGGACAGGCCGAGCTGATGCGCGCCAAGACCGCGCTGGCCGAGCATGAGTTGGGTGCCGCGGAAGTCGCCTTGAAGCAGGCTTACGCGCTGCTTGGCGGCGGCACCGAGTTGACCACGTTGCAGCAGCAACTGGCGCAACAGCGCGCGCGCGGCGTGCAGCTCGCGGATCTGGTTGCGCAGGCGCAGCAGGCCTACGCGGCGGGGCACCTGACTGGCGCCGACAGCGCCGCGGGCTGGTATTTGCAGGTGCTGCAGGCCGACCCCGGCAACGCCGTGGCGCGGCATGGGCTGGATCAGGTCGGCGCGGCGCTGGCCAGGCAGGCGCGTCAGGCGCTGGCCAGCGGTGACATCAACAGCGCGCGTCAGCAGGTGCAGCAGATCGCCACGCTGATGCCGTCCCAAGCCGATTTGCCCGCGCTGCAGGCCGAACTGGCCAGCAGCGCGCGCGCCGCGCAGCAGGCCGTGACGCAAAAACTGGCCGCGGCCGCCAGCCTGATCGCCGCGGGGCATATCACCACGCCGGCTGGCGCCAGCGCGCTCGATCTTTACCAGCAGGTGCTGCAAGCCGATCCTGGCAACAGCGTGGCACAGGCCGGGCTGGCGCATGTCGCCACCGCGCTGATGGTGCAGGCACACGCGCAGGCCGATGCCGGCGATTTCAGCGCCGCGCGCCAGTTGCTCGATCAGGCCGCCACGCTCACCCCGCATTCGGTCGAGCTGGCCGCGGCGCGCGCGCGTCTGGCGCATGCGCAGGCACAGGCGTCCACGCAGCCCGTGAAGTCCACGCAGCCCGTACCGGCGGCGGTGTCGCCGGCGCAACGCCAGCAGGCGCTGGCGCTGGTGCAGCGCGCGCAAACGGCGGCCGCGCGCGGAGATTTTCTGCTGCCGCCGGGCGCCAGCGCGTTCGATCTGTATCGGCAGGCCTTGAATCTCGATGGCACAAGCCGTGCAGCGCGCGCAGGCCTGCGCGCGCTGCCACAACTGGCGGCCGACGCCACCACGCAAGCGCTGCGCGCCGGCCAGCTCGATCGCGCCGGCGAGATGCTGCGAAACTACGCGCAACTCGCGCCGGGTTCCGCGGACGTGGCGCGCTTGCAGCACGCCCTGGGTACGGCCTGGCTGGATCTGGCCAATCGCGATCTGGCGCGTGGCAATCATGCCGCCGCGCGCAGCGCGCTGGCGCAGGCACAGCGCTGGGCGCCGGATGACGCGCGCGTGCAGGCACTGGCGCAGGGCCTCGGTGGCGGCTGATCCGCGCGTGCGTGGAACCGCTCATTTTCGTCATCCCCGCGCAGGCGGGGATCCAGCGGCTGATCGGCGCGTGCGCGGAGCCCGCGCATGATGGCGCTGGTGCTGGGCGCCAGCAGCCAGGTCGGGTACTACTTGCTGCCGCTGCTGCAAGCCGAGGGCATCGAGGTGCTGGCCTTGAGTCGCCGGTTCGCGCGCGACGCGCCGCCAGCCGATGTGCGCTGGCTGCAAGGTGCCTTGCCCGCGCCGCTGCCGCCGTTGCCGCCGCTGCGCTACGTGTTCAGCGCCGGGCCGCTGGACGCGCTGGCGGCGTGGCTGCCCACGGCACCGCTGACACTCGACGCCCGCGTGCTGGCGACCAGCTCGATGAGCGCGGTCAGCAAGCAGGATTCTCCGGTCGCGGCCGAGCGCGCATTGTCCGCGCGCCTGCGCGCCGCCGAGCAGGCCTTGGCGCAGGCTTGCGCGCAGCGTGGTGCCGGTTGCACGGTGCTGCGCCCGACCTTGATCTACGGTGTCGGGCGCGATCGCAGCCTGACCCCGCTGGCGCGACGCGCGCAGCGCACGCGCGTGTTCGCGCTGCCGCAGGGACGCGGACTGCGCCAGCCGGTGCACGCCGAGGATGTGGCGCGCGCGCTGCTGGCCGCGGCGTTGCGCGCGCAACCGCTGGATGCGCTGCTGGAATTCGGCGGCGGCGAGCGTCTGCGCGCTGGCGAGATGTTCGCGCGCGTACGCGCCAGCCTGCCGTTCGCCACGCTCGGCGTGCCGCTGCCGCGCGCGCTGTTGGCGCTGGCCGCGCTGCATCCGGCGCTGCGCGGGCCGATCGCGCGGCTCGATCAGGATCTGATCGCCGACAACGCACGCGCGGTAGCCGCGCTGGGCGTGACCCCGCGCGCATTTCGCCCCGATGCGCGGTGCTGGGGGCTTTGAGCATGCGCGCCGGGATGCGAGGATGCGGTCTTGCGCGTCGCTGCTGCCGCGCGCGATCCAAGGTGAGTTGCACGCATGAGTGTTCGTGAACGCCTGCGCCCGTGGTGGGCGCTGCTGCGCTGGCCGTTCTGGCTGGGTCTCGGCCTGTTGATCGGTTTCGGCGGCCCGTACACCTGGGTGCTGAATCAGCGCGTGGCACAGCGTTTCGGTGATCTGGAGTTCTCGCAGCCCACGCGCGTGTACGCGCGGCCGCTGGCGCTGGCCGCGGGTACGCCGATGAACGCGGCGACATTGCGCCAGGAATTGCGCTTCGCCGATTACACGCCGAGCCCCGATGCGCGCGTGCCCGGCACCTGGAACGAAACCGGCGACAGCTTCGTGATCGCCTCGCGCGGTTATGCCGACCCAACCGGTGGCGAGTTGCCGCGACGCGTGCACGTGACGCTGGCGGATGGCCGGGTGCAGGGCCTGTTCGACACGACCGCGCGGCGCCCGCTGGCGGCATGGCATCTCGATCCGGCGCGCATCGCCACGCTCTACGGCGCGCATCAGGAAGAGCGCGAGGTGGTGCACTTGCCGCAATTGCCGCCGCTGCTGGTCAGCGGCCTGCAAGCGGTGGAGGATCGCGATTTCAACAGCCATATCGGCATCGATTTCAGCGGCATCGCGCGCGCGCTGCTGGCCGACGTGCGCTCCGGCAGCATGGCGCAGGGTGGTTCCACGCTGACCCAGCAACTGGTGCGCAATCTGTTTCTGGATCGCAGCCGCACGCTGGTGCGCAAGCTCAACGAGGCGCTGATCTCGGTGCTGATCACCGCGCACTACAGCCGCGGGCGCATTCTCGATGCGTACATGAACGAGGTGTACCTCGGTCAACAGGGCGGCCAGGCGATCCACGGGTTTGCCGCGGGCAGCCGTTACTGGTTCGGGCGCCCGCTGGCGGCGCTGCGTCCGCAGGAGATCGCGCTGCTGGTCGGGCTGGTGCGCGGACCCAGTTATTACGACCCGCGCCGCTACCCGGAGCGCGCGCTGCAGCGGCGCAACCTCGTGCTGCACGAGTTCCACGCGACCGGGCTGATCACGCGCCCGATGCTGGCCTATGCGCTGGCCGCGCCGCTGGGGGTGACGCCGGTGCCGCGGCTGCCGCGCGATCGCTTCCCGGCGTTCATGGATCTGGTGCGGCGCCAGTTGCGGCAGGATTTCAGCGCGCAGCGTCTGCGCGCGGGCGCGCTGGCGGTGTACACCACGCTCGATCCCGCCGCGCAGCTCGATGCCGAGGATGCGCTGGATGAAACCCTGGCCAGCTTCGGTCCGCGCGGCGCGGCGCTGCAGGGCGCGGTGGTGGTGACCGATGCGCGCACCGGCGCGGTGCGCGCGCTGGTGGGCGGACGCGATGCCGGCGTGCCGGGCTTCAATCGCGCGCTGGATGCGCGCCGCCAGATCGGTTCCACGATCAAGCCATTCGCGTATCTGGTGGCGCTGGCGCAGCCGCGGCAGTGGTCGCTGGCCAGTCCGCTGGATGACGCACCGATCACCGTGCCGCTGTCCGGCGGCCGCAACTGGACGCCGCAAAACGATGATCACATCAGCCACGGCCAGGTGCTGCTGGTCGATGCGCTGGCGCACTCCTACAACCAGGCCACGGTGCATCTGGGCATGCGCTTGGGGCTGGCGCGCATCCACCGTTTTCTGGATTCGTTCGGATTGTCGGTGCCGATCAATGCCGATCCCTCGCTGCTGCTGGGCGCGCAGGATTTGTCGCCCTACGAGCTGGCCGAGCTGTACCAGTTCCTCGCCAGCGACGGCCGTGCCGAGCCGCTGCGCGCGGTGCGCGGCGTGCTCGATGCCAACGGCAAACTGCTCAAGCGCTACGACAGCGCCACGGTCAAGCCCGAATATCAGAGCGCGGTGCGCCTGCTGACCTGGGCGCTGCAGCAGGTGCCGCGCGAGGGCACGGCGCACGCGCTGGGCGCCTCGCCGCTGGGCGCGCTCAACGCCGCTGGAAAAACCGGCACCAGCGAGAACCAGCGCGACGCCTGGTTCGCCGGCTATACCGGCAGCGATCTGGCCGTGGTCTGGGTCGGTCGCGACGACGACAAGCCGACCCCGCTGTGGGGTTCCACCGGCGCGTTGCCGGTGTGGATGCGCCTGTTCCAGCGGCTGCCCACGCGGCCCCTGCCAGCGGCGCCGATGGCCGGCCTGAGCATGGCCTGGATCAATCCAGCGACCGGTCACCGCACCTCCGCCGTATGCAGCGGCGCGCGACAATTGCCGTTCATCGACGGCTACGCACCGACCGAGGAAGACTCATGTCTGTTCGACCAATTCAAGCACTGGCTGGATGGCCCGGCCCCCGCCGGCGGCGACTGATCGCGCTGCTGGCTGCGACGCTGCTGCTGGGCGCCTGCGCGACATCGAAGCCGCCGCGTGCGGCGCAGTCCTTCGCGCCCGTGTCCAATCCATCCGCGCTGCTGGCGGCGGTGCGCCAGGCCGGCGCGCACGACAACTCGGTGCTGCAGGTGCATCCGTTGCGCTCGGCCGGAGTCAGCGCGCTGGTCGCGCAGGCGCACGCCGCCGCGACGCAAGCTGACTACGCGGGCGCTGCGCGCTTGCTGGATCGCGCCCTGGAATTCGAGCCGCACGCGCCGGACCTGCTGCAGGCGCGCGCCGAGATGGCGCTGGCGCAGGGCGACTGGACGCTGGCGCAGCAACTGGCGCAGCAGGCGTTGCGGCGCGGCCCGCGGTTCGGCGCCCTGTGCGCGCGCGGCTGGCAGACGCTGGCCGAGGTCGCGCGCGTGCAGCGCGACGCCGCGACGCAGGCGCAGGCCGAGCAGCGCGTCGCGGCCTGCCGCAGAAGCGATCCGCCGCCCGAATAGCGGCCGGGCACCGGACGCAAGGCGGCTGGCTTCTAAAACGCCGCGAAAACACAGACGTTCGAACGCGCCGTGTGACTGCGCGAGTGCGAGCCTGCATCTGGCGTTGCCGCGAATCCGGCAACGGTTACATGATGCATTGCGACATTTTTGTTAAAAATCCTCGGCCAATTTTCTAGCTCGAATCAAGCTTGAATATAGCTCTACGCAAGTCTTTGTTAAGAAAGATATTTTATTGCATAGCAGCATAAAACAAGGCTTTTGCAAAGTCTTCTGGAAACGTTTACATTCCGTTCCGAATCGTTGCTTCCCAGCAAATCGGTAAGCGCTTTCCAATACATCGGTAAGGTGGTGCGGCGTGGCAATCACGATCAGAGACGTGGCGCGAGAGGCCGAGGTTTCGGTGGCCACCGTGTCGCGCGCGCTCAACGGCCGCGACAATGTCGCCGCCGAGGTGCGCGCGCATGTGCAAGCGGTTGCCACGCGCCTGCGTTACGTGCCGCACAGCGCGGCGCGCAGCCTGATCACGCGGCGCACGCAAACCATCGGCGCGTTGCTGCCGGACATGCATGGTGAATTTTTTTCCGAGTTGATCCGCGGCATCGACAAGGCCGCGCGCGCGCAGGGCTATCACCTGCTGCTGTCCAGCTCGCACGGCGATGCCGATGAAACCGCCGCCGCGCTGCAGGCCATGCTGGGTCGTGTGGATGGTCTGCTGATCATGTCGCCGCATGCCGATCCGGGTTTCATCGAGCAGCACTTGCCCGAGGACTTGCCCGCGATCCTGCTCAACCCCGTGCGCGGGCACACGCGCCTGTCGGCGCTGGCGGTGGACAACCGCGCTGGCGCCTATGCCATGACCCAGCATCTGGTGCATCGCGGATACCGCGAGATCGTCCTCATCACGGGACCCAAGGGCAACCTTGATTCCGAGGAGCGTCAGCAGGGCTGCCTCGACGCGTTGCACGATCTGCTGCCTGACGTCGTGCCGCAGATCGTCTCCGGCGATTTCAGCGAGGAATCCGGCTATCGCGCCGGCAGCCTGATCGCAAGGCAAAACATGCGTCCGCAGGCGATTTTCGCGGCCAATGATTCCATGGCCATCGGTTGCCTGTTCGCGCTCACCGAGGCCGGGCTGCGCGTGCCCGATGACATCGCGCTGGCCGGCTTTGACGACATTCCCACCGCGCGCTTCACGCAGCCGCCGTTGACCACGGTGCGCGTACGCATCACCGATCTCGGCGGGCGTGCGCTCGATCAACTGCTCGCGGCCATCGCCAACGGTGGCGTGGCGCAACCGCGCAGCGTGCAGATGCTGGCGCCCGAGCTGGTGCTGCGCGCGTCCTGCGGCATGCACAGCCACGCCGCCGCGGCACCCGCAAACAACCCGGACACCGTTTCCAAGAAGCGCGCGCAGGCCGGGCCTGACGCACGCCGCAAGCCGCAGCCTGCACCCAAGCACCGTTAGTCCCGCATCGCATCGCACCGTTCACGAACCAGCACGCAGTGTCGTCCCGAAACTGCGCAACTCACATACCTGACCAAGGTAGGGGAACCATGAAAACGCCTCAGAGCTTCAAAAAGAAACTGCTCGCCAGCCTGATCGCCACCGCACTGGTCGGCGTCACGGCCACGCTGCCGGTCACCGTGCTGGCCGCCAGCGCCGATGCCACCCTGCGCGGCAACACCGCGCCCCACACCCAAGTCGTCATCCGTGAGATCGCCACCGGACTCACGCGCAAGACCGAGTCCAACGGTCATGGCGTGTACGTGCTGCTCGGCCTGCCGCCCGGCACCTACACGGTGCATGCCGGCCACGGGCCCGAACAGAAGGTGAAGCTCAATGTGGCCTCGACCGTCACCCTGAATCTGCAGACGGCCAGCGAGAGCAAAGCCACCGAGCTGGCCGCGGTCAAGGTGACCGCCCAAACCATCAACATCCAGGACATGAGCACCTCGCAGGTCGGCAGCTACGTGTCGCTGCACCAGATCCAGAACATGCCCGCCGCTTCGCGCAACTTCCTGCAGTTTGCCGATACGGTGCCCGGCATGGTGTTCAGCCGTGCCGCCAATGGCGATACCGAGCTGCAGGCCGGCGGCCAGGCCGACAGCGCCATCAACGTGTACATCGACGGCGTCAGCCAGAAGAACATGGTCCTGCCGGGCGGCATGGTCGGCCAGAACGCCAGCCAGGGCAATCCGTTCCCGCAACTGGCGATCGGCGAATACCGCGTGATCACCAACAACCAGGAAGCCGAGTACGGCATGCTTTCCAGTGCCGCCATCGTGGCATCCACCAAGTCCGGCACCAACAAATTCAAGGGCGATGCCTTCTACAGTTTCAACAGCACTGGCATGCGTGCCGCCACGCCAGCCGAGAACGCGGCCGGCAAGAAGACGCCTTCGACCGACAAGGACTTTGGCTTCGACTTCGGCGGCCCGATCATCAAGAACAAGGCGCACTTCTACATCGCCTACGAAGGCAAGAAGTTCAACACCCCGACCGTGGTGATACCCTTCGCGCCGCAGGTCTACGTGAACCAGTTGCCGGCCAGCGTCCTGTCGCAGGTTGGCCCGGCCAGCCTGCCGTTTCTCGAGAACAACTGGTTCGCCAAGATCGACTACGAGCCGACCGATAGCGACCGCTTCGTGCTGGAAACCCACATCCGCAACGAGACCAGCATCAGCGGTGTGGGTGGCGTCAACACGGCATCTGCCGGTCTGAACACGATCAACTTCCAGAAGACCGCCGACCTGGCCTGGGAGCACAACGGCTACGACTGGTTCAACCGCCTCGAGGCCACCTGGCAGGACGCGGCCTATCAGCCGACGCCGATCCTGCTCGGCATCGGCAATGCCTATACGGCCGCGATCAACAGCAACTACCCGCTCAACCCCAACCAGATCATCCTGCAGACCGGCAATTCGCCGCTGGCGCAGCAGTACAAGGGCCAGCGTGGTATCGGCATCTTCGACCACTTCACCTATGACGGGCTGCAGTGGTACGGCAGCCACGTGATCAAGGCGGGCTTCAACCTGCAGCGGGTCACGCTCACCGCGCAGGACGCCGGCGACAGCAATGCGCTGTTGTATTACAAGGTCTCGCCGACCACGGGTACCGAGAGCATTCCCTATCAGGCGCAGTTCGGCGCTCCGGTGCCCGGCCTCAGCCCGGTATCGGTGAGCAACAACACCCTGTTCGATGCGTTCCTGCAGGATACCTGGACGTTCAACAAGCACTGGACTTTCAACGTCGGCGTACGCGCCGATTACGACCGCACCCCGGCGTACCTCAACTACGTGACTCCTGCGCCAGTGATCGCGGCGCTCAACACCCAAGCTCCTGGTGCGGCAACAGGGATTACGTATGCGCAGCAGCTGGCCCAGGGCGGCATCAATATCAACAACTACGTCAGCAACGGCAGCAATCGCAGCGCCAAGTTGCATTTCTCGCCGCGCTTGGGCTTTGCCTACGACATCGACGGCAACCAGAAGCACGTGATCTTCGGCGGCGTCGGCCGCACCTACAACCACAACCTGTACGACCTGCTGCAGGTCGAGCAGACCAAGTACGTGCTGTCGCAGCCGACGGTCTACTTCGGTACGCCGTCGCAGCCGTGCCTGTCCGGCCAGAGCCCCTGTTACGCCTGGAATCCGTCGTATCTGAGCATTCCAGCGTTGCAGGCGCTGGTGGCGGGATCATTCGCCGGCAAGGAGGTGGACATGATGCCCAACAACCTCAAGACACCGTATTCCGACCAGTTTTCCATCGGCATGCGCAACCAGATCGGCGAGTGGGATACCAGTGTCGCGGTGACGCGCGTACTCAGCTACGACGGCCTGACTGGCTTCCTGGGCAACCGTGCACCCGGTGGCGCCTTCTGGGTGCACGAACCATGGGGTGGTGTTGGCCAGCCATGGACCTATCCCTTGCCGGGCTTTGGCAACCTGATCCTCTGGGGCAACAGTTTGAGGACCAGCACCACGCAGTTGCTGCTGTCGGCGCAGAAGCCCTACACCGAGGAGTCCGGTTGGGGCCTGACCGTGGCCTACACTTATACCCACGCCAGATGGAACATGGATAACCAGGCGCTCAACAACAACTACTCGTTCGACGCGGAGTACCCCTACCAGTATCCGTTCATCGGCGAGCCGGTGGCCAAATCGCGCATCGTGGTCGCCGGTACCCTGAAGGGGCCGTGGGATATCGCCATGGGGGCGCGGCTGACGCTGGCCACGCCGATCCCTGGCGTCAACCTGGCTTGCTACGGTGATCCCAATTCGCCCAGCGGTTGTATTCCGGTGGCGGCCACGCCGCAAGGCTCGCAGTTCCTCGTCGGCGGCCGCATCTGGGGCTACCGCGACTTCTCGGTGCAGTTCACCAAGAACTTCAAGCTGTGGGGCCTCAACGCCTATGCGCGCGCTGACATCATCAATCTGTTCAACTGGCACAACTACTCGAGCTACATCGAGAATTACGGCAGCAACGGGGTGCTCAACAAATACCCGGTCCAGTACAACCCGCTGGGTGAGATCTCGGGTTACCCACGTTATGTGAAGCTCACCGTGGGCGTGCAGTTCTGAGTCGACGCATGCGCGCCGGCGGGCAATCCGCCGGCGCGCTTCGACTGCGCTAGGCTTGATTGTCCGCGTTGGGTCAGCACGCTGCAGTTGTGCAAACTTCCCCGAGAGTTGCTCCGATGCCCACGCCACAATCCGTGAAAAACATCGTCATCGTCGGCGGCGGCACTGCCGGCTGGATGGCGGCGGCGGCCTGCGCCAAGGTGCTGGGGCCGAGCTATGCGGTGCACCTGGTCGAGTCCGAGGAGATCGGCACCATCGCCGTGGGCGAGGCCACGGTGCCGCACCTGAAGCAGTTCAACAATCTGCTCGAGATCGACGAGGTCGAGTTCGTCAAGAACGTCAAGGGTACGTTCAAACTGGGCATCCAGTTCAACGACTGGGGCCGGCTGGGTGACAGTTACATCCACGGTTTCGGCCAGCTCGGTCCCGATGTCGGCCCACTGCCGTTCCACCAGTTCTGGATCAAGGCGCGGCACAAAGGCTGGGCCGCGCCGCTGGGCGATTACTCGATCAACACGGCGGCGGCGCCACGCGGCAAGTTCATGCCCTCGGCCAGCGACGCGCCGGCCAATTCCCCGCTGTCGGATATCCGCTACGCCTATCACTTTGACGCCAGCCTGTATGCGCGCTACCTGCGTGGCTATGCCGAGGCGCGTGGCGTGCGCCGCACCGAGGGCAAGGTCAGGCACGTGCAGCTGCGCGGCGAGGACGGTTACGTCGAGTCGGTGACGCTGGAGAACGGCACCGTCATCGGCGGGGATCTGTTCATCGACTGCTCCGGCTTCCGTGGCCTGCTGATCGAGCAGGCGCTGCACATCGGCTACATCGATTATTCGCAGTGGTTGCGTTGCGACCGCGCCGTGGCGGTCGGTTGCGAGAAAGTCGGCCCGCCCACGCCCTACACGCGGGTGACCGCGCGCACGGCCGGCTGGCAGTGGCGCATCCCGCTGCAGCATCGCACCGGCAACGGCCACGTTTACAGCAGCGCCCTGATCAGCGACGACGAGGCCACGGCCACGCTGTTGGCCAACCTGGATGGCAAGCCGCTGGGCGAGCCGCGCTTGCTGCGCTTCACGCCCGGCATGCGCAAGAAGTTCTGGAGCAAGAACGTGGTGGCGCTGGGGCTGGCCAGCGGCTTCCTGGAGCCGCTGGAGTCGACCAGCATCTTCCTGATCCAGT
The DNA here is from genome assembly GCF_054637675.1 of Metallibacterium sp. NCBI lineage: Bacteria > Pseudomonadati > Pseudomonadota > Gammaproteobacteria > Lysobacterales > Rhodanobacteraceae > Metallibacterium > Metallibacterium sp. The sequence goes on along the minus strand of NZ_JBTSRB010000024.1, from coordinate 5,550 downwards.
CGGGCATCGCGCGCCTGGTCAGCCTGCTGCCGTGGAATGATTTCAGCGAGGTGGTGATCGACGAGTACAACGCCCAGCTCACTTTCGAGATGGAGCGCATCCGCGACTTCCTGATCCTGCATTACCACGCCACGCAGCGCGATGACGCGCCGTTGTGGCGCGAGTGCGCCCGTATGTCGGTGCCCGCGGGTCTGGCGCACAAGATGCGCCTGTTCGCCGATAGCGGGCGGTCCTTCCGCGAGAGTGAGGAACTCTTCGCGGAACCCAGCTGGGTGGAGGTGATGATCGGGCAGAACATCCTGCCGCGCGCCTACCACCCGCTGGTCGAGCAGATGCCCGACGATCAGCTCAAGCAGTTCATGCAGGGCGTGGCGCAGGTGATCGAAAGCTGCGTCGGCGTGATGCCGCTGCATCAGACCTTCATCGACCGGCGCTGCGCGGCGCCCGCGCTGCATCCGAGTTCCTGATTCGAATGTGTGCGTGATTCCGCGCACCGGCCAGCCAGCCGGCGCGCGGTTTTTTTCTACCTGATTTGCGTCGAAGTTCAGCAGTTAAAAGCCCCTCTCCCGCCGGGAGACGACCAACGCGACCGAAGGAAGTCCAGCGGAGAAGTCCCTGAGGGACGACCAACGCGACCGAAGGAAGTCCAGCGGAGAAGGTCCCAAGGGAGGGGTTGGGGTGAGGGTACGAGACGGAGCAATCATCACCATGAATTCGTCAACGTCGCGCTCCGCCGCGAACCCTCATCCGGCGCTGCGCGCCACCATGTCCCGGCCCTCACGCACAGCGCTCGGGCGTTCGGCAGCGCATGATCTGCCCGCGGCAGATCATGGGCGCGCTGACTCACCCCGGCGGGGGAAGGGAAAGGCGGCTGAACTTCAGCACGAATCAGGTTTTTCCATGAAGCCGAGGCGGCCATGTTGAAACGAAGTGCCATTCTGTGCGCGGCCCTGCTGGCCACGCTGCCCGGTGCGCTGCTGGCGGCGCCGATCACGACGGCCCCTCCGCGCGCGCCGTTCGTGTCGACGCTGCCGGTGGAGCACACGCTGCCGCCATTTTTCAATCAGCTCGAAAAGCGCACCTTCGAATTTTTCTGGGATACCACCAATCCGGACAACGGCCTGGCGCCCGATCACTATCCGGGGCCGTCGTTTTCCAGCATCGCGGCGGTGGGATTCGCGCTCACCGCGTACCCGATCGGCGTGGAGCGCGGCTGGGTCACGCGCCAGCAGGCCGCGCAGCGCGTGCTGACCACGCTGAAGTTTTTCGAGGACGCGCCGCAGGGCAAGGCCGCGGCCGGCGACACCGGTTACAAGGGTTTCTACTATCACTTTCTGGACATGCGCAGCGGGCGGCGCTGGCAGGGCGTGGAGTTGTCCACCATCGACACCGCGCTGCTGATGGCCGGCGTGCTGTTCGATCAGAGTTACTTTGATCGCGACACGCCCATCGAGAAGCAGATTCGCGGGCTCGCCAATACGCTTTATCGGCGCGTGGACTGGCCCTGGATGCAGGCCGTGAATCCGCCGCTGATCAGCATGGGCTGGACTCCGCGGTCCGGTTTCCTCAAATACAACTACGAGGGTTATGACGAGGCGATGATTCTTTACATCGAAGCCTTGGGCTCACCCACGCACGCGGTGCAACCCGATGCATGGAATGCATGGACGGCCACGTATCCGAAGTTCTGGGGTGACTACTACGGTCGCGAGCAGCTCAGTTTCGCGCCGTTGTTTGGCTCGCAGTATTCGGAGTCGTGGATCGATTTTCGCGGCATCCAGGATGCCTTCATGCGCGGCAAGGGCATCGACTATTTCATCAACAGCCGCCGCGAGGCCGAATCGCAGCGCGATTACGCCATCGCCAATCCCGGCCACTGGACCGGCTACGGCAAGAACTTGTGGGGACTCACCGCCTGCGACGGTCCGGGCAACATCACCTACACCGACGCCCAGGGCGTGACGCGCACGTTCGCGGGCTATGCCGCGCGCGGCGCCGGCATCAAGCACACCTTCGACGATGGCACCATCGCGCCGACCGCGGCGCTGGGCTCGATCGCGTTCGCGCCCCGGATCGTGATCCCGATGGTGGAAGCGATGCAGGCCAAGTACGGCAAGTACATTTATGGCCGCTACGGCTATGTCGATGCCTTCAACCCCAGCTTCCACGATCGCAACGCGGTGTTGAACAGCGGAACCGTGGTGCCGGGCGTGGGCTGGGTGGACTCCGAGCGCCTCGGCATCGATCAAGGCCCGATCCTGCTGATGCTGGAAAACTACCGCTCCGGTTTCGTCTGGCGCGTGATGCGCAAGAATCCGAATATCCGCCGCGGCCTGCAGCGCGCCGGTTTCAGCGGCGGTTGGCTGGACGGCAAACCGGCGACGCAGTGAGCAGCGCATGCCAGCCATGAAGCGCGCGCTGCATCTGCTGTGGCTGCTGCCCGTGCTGTTGGCGGCGACACTGGCCGGCTGCGCGCGCATGCCGCAGGACTCGCGTATCGTCCTGCGCTTCTGGGCGATGGGCGAGGAAGGCCAGGCCGCCGCGCAACTGGTCAAGGGTTTCGAGAAACTGCACCCGAATATCCGCGTCAGAGTGCAGCAACTGCCGTGGACCGCGGCGCACGCCAAGCTGCTCACGGCTTACGCCGGCGACACCACACCCGACGTCGCGCAAATGGGCAACACCTGGATTCCGGAAATGGCCGCGTTGCGCGCCATCGTGCCGCTGGAGCCGTTCATCGCCGGTTCGCACATCGTCACGCCGTCCGATTACTTCCCCGGCATCTGGAGCAGCAACGTGGTCGCAGGCCACGTCTACGGCGTGCCTTGGTACGTGGACACGCGGCTGATCTTCTACCGCAAGGACATCCTCGCTGCGGCCGGCTTCAACCATGCACCCACCAGTTGGGCCGGCTGGACGCGCATGATGGCTGTCATCAAGGCGCGCGCCAAACCCGGTGACTGGGCCACGCTGCTGCCGCTCAACGAGTTCGAGCAACTGGTGTCGTTCTCGCTGGAGCAGCCGGGTTCTTTCCTCAAGGATCACGACCAGTACGGCAATTTCCAAGCGCCGCAGTTCGAGGCCGCGCTGCGGTTCTATTTGAGCTTCTTCCGCGACGGTTACGCGCCACGCGTCGACAACACGCAGATCGCCAGCGTGCCCATCGAGTTCGCGCGCGGGCACTATGCCTTCTACATCTCGGGCCCGTGGATGATCCGCGAGTTCGAGACGCGCATGCCGGCTTCCGTGCAAAAAGAATGGGCCACCGCGCCGCTGCCCGGCCCCACCGGTGCGGCCAGCAACTCGGGTATCGCCGGTGGCGCCAGCCTGGTGATTTTTCGCAACTCGAAGCACAAAGCGGCGGCGTGGAAGCTCATCGAGTACCTCTCGCAGCCCGCCGTGCAGGATGAGTTCCACCAGCTTACCGGCGATCTGCCGCCGCGGCGCAGCACCTTCGCGCGGCCGGACATCGCCCGCGATCCCTACGCCGCGGCGTTCTTCACCCAACTCGAACACGCGCGCGCGGTGCCGCGCATCGCCGAGTACGAGCAGATCGTGCGCGAGATGCAGACCATCGCCGCGCGCGCGGCCTGGGGCCGGCTCGACGTGGCGCAAACCACCGCGCTGCTGGACCGCAAGACCGATGCCATCCTCGCCAAGCGCCGCTGGATGATCGCGCACGGGAGGCTGCCGTGAAGTCGGACCAACGCATCGCCGGCTGGGTGTTCGTGGCCCCGGCGTTGGTCGTGATTGCGCTGTTTTTCCTGCTGCCTGTGCTGCTGGCGCTGGGGCTCAGCTTCACCGACTTCGACATCTACGCGCTGGCCAGCCTGAAGAACGTGCAGTTCGTGGGTATCGATAATTACCTCACCGTGCTGCGCATGGGTCTGTTCTGGCAGGCGCTGGGCAACACGTTGTATTTCGTGGTGGTTGGCGTGCCGCTGTCGATCGGCGTGGCCCTGGGCGCCGCGCTGCTGGTGCATTCGCGGCTGGCGCGCTGGAAGGGGTTTTTCCGCACCGCCCTGTTCACGCCAGTGGTCACCAACCTGATCGCCGTGGCGGTGATCTGGAAATACCTCTTCCAGCAGCGCTACGGCTTCGTCAACTACATGCTGGGTTGGTTTGGCGTGCACCCCATCGACTGGCTCGGCAATCCGCACATGGCCATGCCCACGATCATCTTGTTTGCCCTGTGGAAGAACTTCGGCTACGCCATGATCATCGTGCTGGCCGGACTGCAGGCCATCCCCGATGAGCTGTACGAAGCGGCGCGCCTGGATGGCGCCAGTGCCTGGCGGCAAGTGCGTTACATCACCCTGCCCATGCTCGGGCCGACGCTGATGACCGTGGGCCTGTTGACCATGGTGGGTTACTTCCAATTGTTTGCCGAGCCCTACGTGATGACCGAGGGTGGGCCGCTGCAGAGCACGCTGTCGGTGCTGTACCTGATGTACAACCAGGGCTTCGATTGGTGGAACCTGGGGCTGGCCTCGGCCATCGCCTTCGTGCTGTTCGTGTTCACGCTGGCTGCCACTGGCGTGCTGGTGCACGTGGGTCGCCGCAAGGGGTGGGTATGAGGGCGTCGCGCGCTGCCGTGTGGGGGGTCAACGGGCTACTCACGTTGCTCGCGCTGATCGCCCTGTTTCCGCTGTTCTGGATGCTGTCGGTGTCGTTGATGCCGCTGGGTTCGGCCAGCACATTTCCACCACCGCTGCTGCCGCTGCATCCGACCCTGTCCAACTACCGCGCGCTGTTCGTGGGCGCGGATCTCGGTCGTTATCTGCTCAACAGCTTCATCGTCTCCGGCGGCATCACCCTCGGCTCGCTGGTGTGCAACCTGCTGGCCGGCTACGGTTTCGCCAAGCTGCGCTTTCACGGCCGCGATCGCACCTTCGGCCTGCTGCTGGCGGCGCTGGTGATTCCCTCGCAGGTGGCGATGATGCCGCTGTTCCTGCTGGCGCGCGAGCTGCACATCGTCAACAGCTACGCCGGCGTGATCCTGCCTTCGCTGGCCAGCATCTTCGGCATTTATCTGGTGCGCCAGTACGCGCGCGCCATTCCCGACGAGATGCTCGAAGCCGCGCGCATCGACGGCGCCAGCGAGCTGACCACGTTCCTGCGCGTGGTGTTGCCGCTGCTGAAACCCATCATCCTCACCCTGACCATCCTCACCTTTCTCACCGCGTGGAACGATTTCATGTGGCCGCTGATCGTGCTCACCGGCAACAACCACTACACCTTGCCGATCGCGCTGGCGTCGCTGGCGCGCGAGCACAACCAGGACGTGGAGATGCTGATGGCCGGCTCGATGGTCACCGTGCTGCCGGTGCTGGTGCTGTTCCTGCTGCTGCAGCGTTACTACATCCAGGGCCTGCTGCTGGGCAGCGTGAAGCGGTGATGGGCATGTGTTGATGCGTGCGGGCGCATGGCGAATGCGGGATCGAGGGGTACCACCCTCTGTCCCGTCATCCCCGCGCGGATACGGATCGAGGAGTGCCACCCTCTGTCCCGTCATCCCCGCGCGGATCCGGATCGAGGAGTGCCACCCTC
>NZ_JBTSRB010000023.1:0-43584 GCF_054637675.1 Metallibacterium sp. | reverse complement strand
GGAAGTCCTCGCGCGCAAAGCTGGTGTCCTTGATGCGCATGGGAAAGCGCATCCAGTCCAGCCGCTGCGCGACGCGACTCCAGAAGCGCTCGGGATCACGCACCGATTCGGCATACAGGCGCGCGTAATCCGCGGCCTTGATGCGCGCGCGCGCGGCAAAGGCGGGATCAACGGGATGCAAAGGCTGGATAGGCATGGGAGACCTCGAATCAGAAGGAGCAACGCGGCCACGCACGGCGGCTGCGCGAATTGCGCTCAAGAGTGCGCGGGGGGTTCATCCGGCGGACGCTGCTGGCGCAGCATGTCGCGCAGCACCTGCATCTGGCTGTCGTTGAGCTGCTCCTCGCGTGCGCTGCCGGTGATGCGCGCGTGCGCCAGCGCCAGCACCGCCCAGATACCACCGACGAAACTCAGCAGCAAGCCCAGGCCAAGCCAGCCTGGGCCGCGCAGAACCAGCACGATCACGATGCCGCTGGCAAATACCAGCATACCCAACCACGGCATGGACAGCTCCTCGAAATGGATACGCACAAGGCAATTTAACCTGTAGCGCCGCGGCCGGCGCACGCTGCGCTGCGGCTATCATCGCGGTTTGATACGGAGACGCGCATGTCCGCGATGATTCATCGCCTGATCGGTGTGCCGCAAATTGCCGGTGGCTTCTGGGGGCTGTTCGAATTGACCGGTCACGCGTTCACGGTGCGCGAGCCGCTGTGGTTCGCGCTGCTGCTGCTGGGCGCGCTGCTGTTTCTGCTGATCCTGATCGCGGGCGTGTGGCTGATCAGCGGCGACGCGCGCGGCAGCGCGTGGTCGCAGTGGCTGCAACTGGCGCAGGTGCCGATCCTCGGCACGCCTTGGCTCAGTTATGGCTGGCATGTCGGCGCGGTGGCGGCGCTGGGCCTTGCGCGCGGTGGCCACTGGAGCTTCGGCTACCGCGTGCCGGACATCGGCTGGCAGTTGTACCCTGGCGGCAGCGCGCACTGGTTCCTCGGGCTGAACTTTCTGGCGCTAATCCTGTTTCTGCTGCTCAAGCTGACGCGCCGCGCATGAACGAGCCGCTGAGTCCGTATCCGCGCGTGCGCCTGCTGGCGCCGCGCCTGCCGCAGCATCCGGCCATTTTTCGCCGCGCACTGGAATCCGACGTGCGCTTGGCGCCGGGCAGCGTGGTTGATCTGGTGGATGACGGTGGCCATTTTCTGGCGCGCGGCTTCTGGAACGGCCACGCGCGCATCGGCCTGCGCGTGCTCACGCGCGACGCGCACGAAAGCATCGACGGCGACTGGATCGGCGCGCGCATCGCCGCGGCGCTGGCGTTGCGCGCGCAGCTCGATCTGGACGTGGAACAGGGCGCGCTGCGCCTGATCCACGCCGAGGGCGATGGTTTGCCCGGCCTGGTGGTTGATCGCTACGTCGATCTGCTGGTGATCGAATACTTCGCCGCCGGCATGTGGAAGCTGCGCGGCGCGGTGGAAGCGGCGCTGCGCGCGCGCTATCCGGAAGCGACGTTGTATCACTACGCCGAGGCGCATGTGCAGAAGCAGGAGAGCTTCGACTGCAGCGCGGCACCGCTGCCGGCGCCGCGCTGGGTGCGCGAGCACGGGCTGGAGTTTCAAGTGCAGCCCGGCATCCGCCACAAGACCGGATTCTTCGTCGATCAACGCGACAATCGCGCGCGCCTGGGTGCGTGGGCGCAGGGGCGCATGCTGGATTTGTGCTGCAACAGCGGCGGCTTCGCGCTCAATGCCGCGCGCGCCGGGTGCGTGGCGGTGACCGGGATCGATCTCGATCCGGAAGTGCTGCAACTGGCGCGCGCCAATGCCGCGCGCAACGCGCTGCGGGTGGAATTCATCGTCGCCGATTTGTTTCCCTATCTCGAACAGGCGCTGGCCGCCGGGCAGCGCTGGGACACCGTGGTGCTGGATCCGGCCAAGCTCACCCGCGATGCCGCCAGGTTGCCGCAGGCGCTGCGCACCTACGTGGCGATGAACGCGCTGGCGCTGCGCGCACTGGCACCGGGCGGCCTGCTGCTGAGCTGTTCGTGCACCGGATTGGTGGACGAGCCGGCGTTTCTGGAGGCGCTGCGTCGCGCCGCGGCGCTGGTCGGGCGCGAGCTGCAAATTCTGCATGTGGGCGGCGCCGGGCCGGATCATCCCTGGCGCGTGGCGGCCCCGGAAGGGCGGTATCTCAAGGCCGTGTTCGCGCGCGTGGTCTGAATGTTTTGCGCGCCACGTGGCTACAGTTCGCTTACGCGGGCTGGCTGCCAGCGGGTGTTGCGGAACTGTGGTGGGGCGGGACTGTCGTATCAGCAGGCGCTAATTTTAGCGTGGTGCGGCATGCGCTGGCGCCCTCCCCATTCGACAGGCGATGCGTGATGGTTCATCTGAGCTTGCTGCAGGATGTGCTGGCCGTGATTTCCGGCCTGGCGGTGGGATTTTCGCTGGGCTTGATCGGTGGCGGCGGATCGATTCTGGCGGTGCCGCTGCTGTTGTACCTCGTTGGCTACCCCGATCCGCACGTGGTGATCGGCACCACCGCGCTGGCGGTGTCGGTCAACTCTTATCTCAACCTGATTCCGCACGCGCGTGCCGGCAATGTGCGCTGGCGCGCGGCGATCGTTTTCGCCATTGCCGGCGCCATCGCCGCGCTGGGCGGTTCGATCCTGGGCAAGGCGGTGAACGGTCACAAATTGCTGTTCCTGTTCGCGATCCTGATGCTGGTGGTGGCGTTCCTGATGACGCGCCCGCGCGCCGAGCACAGTGGCGACGCGGTGCATCGCCCGCTGGCGGTGGAAACGATCTGGCTGATCGCAGTCGGCGCCAGCGCCGGATTGCTGTCGGGCTTCTTCGGCATCGGCGGCGGCTTTCTGATCGTGCCGGGCCTGATGCTGGCCACCGGCATGCCGATCCTTGCGGCCATCGGCACATCACTATTCTCGGTGGGCAGTTTCGGCATGACCACGGCGCTGAGCTATGCGTGGTCCGGCCTGCTCGATTGGCGCATCGCCGGGCTGTATATCCTCGGCGGCGTGGTCGGCGGCTGGGTCGGCGCAAAGCTCGCCACGCGTCTGGGCAAGAACAAGAAAGCCCTGAACTGGATCTTCGCGGTGATCGTGGCACTGACCGCGGTCTACATGTTGTACAGAAACCTCGCCGCGTTTCATCTGTGACCTCGCGCGGCGAACGCGGTGCGCTGCTGGCGCTGGCCGGCGGCTTGTGTTGGCATTGGGCACGGGCGCTGGCCAAGCGGTTGTTCGAGCGGCGTAGCGTGACGCCGCTCAACCTCAGTGCATCGCAGATGCTGCATGGCACCGTGTTGCTGGTCTGCTGGTGCCGCAGCCGATTGTGCCATGGACGCCGCCGTTCATTGTCGCGGTGGCCTACAACGTGCTGCTGGCCTCGGGCCTGGGCTGGGCGCTGTGGCTGTTGGTGGTGCAGCGCTTGCCGGCGCAGATGGCCAGCCTGACCAGCCGCGCCATCCCCATCGTCGGCGTGCTGCTGGCATGGCTGATCCTGCACGAGCGCCCGCGCGCATGGGAGCTGGGCGGCATCGGTTTGATCGCGTTAGTTTTGTTGTCGCTGCGCCGCGCGCCGGCGCGCTGAGCGCGGGTGCGTCTGGCGCCATGATGCGCGCCTGCTAGCATCGGCCGCACGCCGCAACGGCGCGCAGGGTGCAGCGCGGGAGTCCGATGCTCAACCGCCTCTGGCTGGGTTTTTTCCTCACCGCCGCGCTCGCCGCGCTGGCGCGCTGGTCGCTGGGCGATGTCGCCGTGTTCGCGGCCATCGTCGACAGTCTGTTCGCCATGGCCAAACTCTCGGTCGAGGTCATGGTGCTGCTGTTCGGCACGCTCACGCTGTGGCTGGGGCTGCTGCGCATCGCCGAGCGCGCGGGCTTGGTGAATGCGCTGGCACGTGCGCTGGGCCCGCTGTTCCGACGGCTGATGCCCGAGGTGCCCGCAGGCCATCCGGCCATCGGCCTGATCACGCTGAATTTCGCCGCCAACATGCTCGGGCTGGACAACGCCGCCACGCCGATCGGCCTGCGCGCCATGCGCGAGCTGCAAACCCTCAACCCCAGCAGCGATACCGCCAGCAACGCGCAGATCCTGTTCCTGGTGCTCAACGCCTCGTCACTCACGCTGCTGCCGGTGAGCATCTTCATGTACCGCGCGCAGCAGGGCGCGCCCGACCCGACGCTGGTGTTTCTGCCCATCTTGATTGCCACCAGCGCCTCGACTCTGGCGGGTTTGCTCAGCGTGGCATGGATGCAGCGCCTCAAGCTGTGGGACCCGGTGGCGCTGGCCTATCTCGGCGGCGGCGCACTGCTGTTGGGCGCGCTGCTGGCAGGGCTGGCGACATTGAGCACGGCGGCGCTGGCCAGTGTCTCGGCGCTGGTCGGCAATCTGGTGTTGTTCGGCGTGATCGTGGCGTTCTTGCTGGCAGGCGCGATCAAGCGCGTGCCGGTGTACGAGGCTTTCATCGAAGGCGCGAAAGACGGCTTCGGCGTGGCGCGCGATCTGCTGCCGTATCTGGTGGCGATGCTGTGCGCGGTCGGCGTGTTGCGCGCATCGGGCGCGTTGGGCTATGCGCTGGAGGGTATTCGCTGGGTCGTGCACGGCCTCGGCATGAACACCGATTTCGTCGCCGCATTGCCCACTGCGCTGGTGAAACCCTTCTCCGGCAGCGCCGCGCGCGCCATGCTCATCGAGACCATGCGGCACTATGGCGTGGACAGTTTTCCGGCACTCACCGCCGCGACCATGCAGGGCAGCACCGAGACCACGTTCTATGTGGTGGCGGTGTACTTCGGCGCGGTCGGCATCAAGCGCGTGCGCCACACCGTGGGTTGCGCGCTGCTGGCTGACTTGGCGGGGATCATTGCCTCGATCCTGGTGTGCGCGTGGTTCTTCGGCGGTGCGGCGCACCGTGGTTGAGCGCACGCCGCCGCGTCAACGCGGCGCAGAGTTGGACAAGGCACGCCGCCGCATCAACGCGGCGCAGAGTTGGACAAGGCACGCCGCCGCATCAACGCGGCGGCAGGGGCTGCCCGGCCAGATCGGCGCGGATGGCGCGCAGCTTGGCCTTGATCGTGGCGGAGTCGGCCGCGCCGATGCGCAACATCGTGCGCTGCCCGATCGACAGCGACTGCAGCGCCGGAGCGGCGTAGTCCCACATGCCGTTCTTGCCCGCCACCAGCTTCGGCAGCGTGGCGCGATCCGGTGTCGCCAGCAGGTTGTCGATCACCACGATCAGGCGGTCGTTGAAGTAGCCATGCGGATAACCGAGCTGCTGATACGCCTGCTGGAACAGCGGATAAAAATGCACGTACCAAGCCACCAGCACCGGTGTGGGGATGGCCTCGATCACGCGCATGTAGGGCGCGTAGCGCGCGTCATTGTCGAGGTTGATCGTGGTCTGGCCGCCATTGACGTTGACCAGAAACGCGCCCTTGGGATGGTGCACCGGCAGCACGTCGCTGCCCAACGAGCGGTCGGGCAGTGCGTTGACGGTGGCGACGATGTGCTGGATCAGCGCCCGCGGCTTCAGCAGCGCGCGCAAGCCTTCGCCACCGGGCAGCGCCGCCAGCGCATTGACGATGGCCGCGTCGTCATTCAGCGCCGGCAGCGGCGCCGACGACGTGGCGGCGGGCGCGCCGCGCACGTGTTCGATCGAATAATGCTGCGGCGCATTGGCGATCGCGCCCGCTGCGGTTTCGCCGGGCGCAGGGATGCTGACCAGGTGCAGCGCGCGTTGGTGGGCGTAGTACAGCCAGCCGCCCAGCGCCAGCACCGCCACCACCACGATGCCCCAGATCCAGCCTTTGCCTTCGCTCATCTTGATGCGCTCCGCGTTGCCTATCGAAATCGTTGGAGTTCCGCCCGCACGCCGGGTTCCACGGCGCCGCCTCAGCGCAGCGCCGGCCCGCGCAGCACGCGCGCCGGCAGCATGAGCAGCGCCGCGACCAGGGCCAGCACGCCGCCTACCGCGAAGCCGACCAGCCGAAACGGCAGCAGCAGCAGCCACAGCAGCGGATACAGCAGCAGCGCCAGCAGCGCCAGCGGCCAACACAGCACCAGCAGGATCAGCCACAGCAGAAAGGTGAACATGCGCGCGCGACCCTCGGAATGAGATCGTATCGTCGCGCGATCAGCACACGATTGCGAGCACCGCGGCGCGCGTGGTTCAGGGCGCGGCAGGCAGTGGGCGCGTGGTGTGGGCGCGGCGCGGGCGCGGCGACAGGCGCATCCAGGTGTGCAGCGCCAGCAGCGCGGCGATGGCCTCGATGATGGCCGCGGGCACCCAGGTGATCAGGCCGCCGTACTGCTGATCGGTCAACACGTTGATGTCGAGGGCGCGACCGCAAATCGAGAAAATCGGGTACAGATCGGTCTTGCTGAAGGTGATGATGGCGCCGACCAGGATTTGCGGCGTCATGCTCAGCGCCGGCGACAGCACGCGCAGACCCGGTGCCATGCGCGCCGGCGGGCGGCGGCGGTGATCCAGCACCAGACCCCAGTAGATCAGTCCGCTGAGCAGCATGCTCCAGTTCATCAGCAGATACAGTCGCCAGTCGAGCATGGCCAGCGTCATCACCCGCGGGATCAGCCACACCAGCACCAGCGCCACGAACAGCAGCGTGGCCAGCAGCGGGTTGAACAGCAGCGCCGCCACGGCACGCCATGGCCAGGCGCGCGCGAACGGCCGCAACAGGCGCGCGCGCCAGTGCAGCGGCAGCGCCGCGCGCCATACGCCCAGCGGATAGGCCAGCATGATCAGCAGCGGTGCCAGGTGATGCATCAGCACCTGCTGGATGCGATCGACGAAGAACTGGTGCAGCGCGTAGTAGTCGAAGTGCGTCAGCAGCGCGAAATACACCAGCGCCATGCCGCACCAGAACAGCGCTTGACGCGCGCGCGGCACGCGCCGGCGCTGCGCGCCCAGCGCATACAGCAGCGCCGCCGCCAGCCATACCGCCAGCAGCGTGGGTGAGAACTCCCATGGAATCAGCAAGTCCAACATGGTGCGTGCGCTCGCCTCGTACACCGCGGGGCAGGCCAGCATATCGCGCCACCCAGCCCGCGCGAGCCTCTGCGGCGGTGCGATTCAGCCGGTGCCGCAGCGCGCGCAAAAGGCGATGGCATCCAGATCGACATTGCCGCCGGAGAGAATCAAACCCACGCGGCGACCAGCGAAGCGCGCACGCTGCTGTAGCACGGCGGCGAGCACGGTGGCACTGGAGGGTTCAACCATTTGCTTGAGGTGCTGCCACAGCAGGCGCATCGCGGCGCGCGTTTCATCGTCGCCGACAGTGATCACCTTGGCGCCAGCTTCACGCAGCAGCGCGAAGTTGGGCGCACCGAGCGTGGCGCGCAGGCCATCGCAGATCGTGTCCGGGGTGAGCGCGGTGACGCGCGTGCCGCTGCGCAGCGACGCGGCGGCATCGGCCGCGCCCGCCGGCTCGGCGAGGATCAATTCGCAGCGCGGGGCGATCGCGCGCAGCGTCAGCGCGCTGCCGGCGGCGAGGCCGCCGCCACCCACCGGTACCACCAGCGCGTCGAGATCGGGCAGCACGTGCAGCAATTCCAGCGCGGCGGTGCCCTGACCGACGATCACCGCGCTGTTTTCGTAGGGATGGATCAGCGTGGTGCCCAGGGTTTGTGTGAGTTCAATACAGGCCGCCTCGCGCGCGGCTAGCGTGGGCGCGCAGCGATGCACGGTGGCGCCGGCGGTTTCGATCAGCGCCAGCTTGGCGCGCACCGCGCCCTCGGGCACCACAACGTGCGCGGGAATGCCGCGACTGGCCGCGGCTAGCGCCAGCGCGGCGCCATGGTTACCCGAGGAATGCGTGAGCACGCCGCGTGCGGCGCTGGCATCGGGCAGCGCCCACACCGCGTTGCAGGCGCCGCGGAACTTGAACGCGCCGCCGCGCTGCAGATGCTCGGCCTTGAAGTGCAGCGTGGTGCTGCTGCGCGCATTGAGTGCTTCATCGCGCAGGATCGGCGTCAGCCGCGCGTGCGGCGCGATGCGTGCGGCGGCGGCGAGCACCGCGGCGAAATCAGGTAGTGCGGCGGTGCGCGAGGCGTGCGACATGAATGCATCCGATACCGGTGATGCGAAATCATGCCGCAAGGCGTGCATCCAACGCACATTTCACCGCGGCGCGCGCGAGTCTCGCTACGCTAGGCGATCCCCCGAATTCGAGCAGCCCCATGTTGCAGCGCGATGCCGACGGCGCCACGACGCCCGCTCTGAAAATCCGTCTCGGCGACTACCAAGCGCCTGCCTGGCGCATCGCCGGCGTCGAACTGGTGTTCGATCTGGACATCGCCAGCACCGAGGTTTACGCCCGCCTCGAACTGGAATCCACCGGCGCCACGCCGGCGCCGCTGCGCCTCGATGGCGAGGGCCTGGAGCTGATTGAGCTGCGCCTCGACGGCAAGCGGCTCGGCCCTGCCGACTATCACGAGGACGTGCATGCGCTGCAACTGTCCAAATTGCCCGCGCGCTGCGTGCTGGAAAGTCGCGTGCGCATCCATCCGCAGGCCAACACCGCGCTGGAGGGTTTGTATCTGTCCGGCAGCGCCGAGCGCGGCTTTCTGCTGACGCAGTGCGAGGCGCAGGGCTTTCGCCACATCACTTATTTTCTCGATCGCCCCGATGTGCTGACGCGCTACTCGGTGGAGCTGCGCGCCGACGCCGCGCGCTTTCCGGTGCTGCTGGCCGGCGGCAACGCGGCCGGCAGCGGCGCGCTGGCCGACGGCAGGCACTGGGCGCGCTTCGATGATCCGCACCCCAAGCCCGCGTATCTGTTCGCGCTGGTGGCCGGACGCCTGCAATGCATCGAGCGGCCCTACACCACCGCCGAGGGCCGCGCGGTGACGCTGAAGCTGTGGGCCGAGGCTGACGCCATCGCACAATGCCAGTACGCGCTGGGCGCGCTGCAACACGCCATGCGCTGGGACGAGCGCGTATACGGCCGCAACTACGATCTGGACGTGTTCCATGTCGTCGCCACGCACGATTTCAACATGGGTGCGATGGAAAACAAGGGCCTCAACATCTTCAACGCCAAGTACCTACTGGCCGACGCCGACGCCACCACCGACGAAGGTTTCCGCGCGGTCGAGGCCGTGGTCGCGCACGAGTACTTCCACAACTGGTCGGGCAACCGCGTCACCTGCCGCGACTGGTTTCAGTTGTCGCTCAAGGAAGGCTTCACCGTGTTTCGCGAGCAGAGTTTCTCGGCCGACATGCACTCGCACGCGCTCAAGCGCATCGAGGACGTGGCCACGCTGCGCCGCGCGCAGTTTCCCGAGGATGCCGGTCCGCTGGCGCACCCGGTGCGTCCGGCCGAGTATGCCGAGATCAACAATTTCTACACCGCCACGGTGTACGAAAAAGGCGCGGAACTCATCCGCATGCTCGCCGCGCGCCTCGGGTCGGAGGCTTTCCGCCGCGGCACCGATTTGTACTTCGCGCGTCATGACGGCAGCGCGGCCACGGTCGAGGATCTGCTCGCCGTGCTGGGCGAAGCCGCTGGCGTGGACCTCACGCCCTACCTCGCCTGGTACGCGCAGGCCGGCACGCCGCGACTGTCGGCGCGTTGTCACTACGAGCCGGCCACGCGCCGCTACGTGTTGCGTCTGGCGCAGCACACCGCGCCCACGCCCGGTCAGCCCGACAAGCGCCCGCTGCCGATCCCGCTGAAGCTGGCGCTGTTCGCGCGCGATGGCCGCATGCTGCCGCTGCGCTTGGCCGGCGAAGCCGCACCCGCCGGCACCGAGCGCGTGGTGGAGCTGACCGATGCCGCCGCCGAGTTCGTGTTCGAGGACATCGACGAAGCGCCGCTGCCATCGCTGCTGCGCGGCTTCTCGGCACCGGTGATCCTGGAATGCGCCAGCGCGCCCGAGGATCTGGCGCTGCTGCTGCAGCACGATGCGGATGGCTTCAATCGCTGGGAGGCTGGTCAGCACCTGGCCGCCGATGCGTTCCGCACCGCGCATGCGGGCAGCGCGCATAACGCCGCGTTGGCGGCGTGGACCGGCGCGCTGAAGGCGTTGTTTGCACGCGCCGATTTCGACGACGAGGCGCTGCTGGCCGAACTGCTGGCCGCGCCCGCGGTCAGCGAACTGGAAGCGCTGGTCGAGCCGCACGACCCCGACGCCGTTGATGCCGCGCGACGCCAGCTCGAACGGGCGCTGGCACGGGCTCTCAACGCCGCGACGCTGGCCGCGCGCTACGCCGCGCTGCACGCCGCCGAGCAGGGCGCGCACGATGCGCGCGCGCAGGCGCGACGCCGGCTGAAACGCCGCGTGCTGGAGCTGTGGGTACTGGTCGATCGCGCCGCGGCGCTGGCCGCCGCCGAGGATCAGTTCGCGCAGGCCAGCGGCATGAGCGAGCGCCTCGCCGCGTTGCGCGTGCTGACGCGCCACGCCGATGCCGCTGCGCGTGCTGCTGCCCTGGCCGCGTTCCGCGCGCGTCACGCGCAGCAGCCGCTGGTGCTGGATGTGTGGTTCGCGGTGCAGGCCGAAGTGCCCGGCGGCGCCACACTGGACACGGTGCGCACGCTGCTGAGCGATGCCGCGTTCACGCTGCGCAATCCCAATCGCGTGCAGGCCTTGCTGGGCACCTTCGCGCGTCAGAACCGCACCGGCTTTCATCGCGTCGATGGCGCCGGCTATGCGCTGCTGGTCGAGCAGTTGCGCGTGCTGGATGCGCTCAACCCGCAAACCGCCGCGCGCATCGCGCAGGCGTTCAACGACTGGGCGCGATTGGAACCCGTGCGCCGCGCCGCGGCCGAAGCGCAGTTGCGCGCGCTGGCGGCCACGCCGGGGCTGTCGCGCAATCTGGCCGACATCGTGCAACGCAGTTTGGCTTGAAAACAGGGACTTGGGACTTGGGACGAAGCCTTGCGGGTTTCAGATCGGGGTCGTCATCCCCGGGCGCGCGCAGCGCGAGCCGGGGATCCAGTGCTGTTGCGAGAGCCGCTTCTGGATGCCCGCCAACGCGGGCATGACGCCGCACACGGACCCGGCCATGAGATGCTCATTCCGGTTTCCGAGTCCCGACTCCTCAGCCAACAATCCCCAGCCGCTTGCGTTCCAGACGGCGCAGGAATTCCTGCATCACGCGCAGGTACAAATCCTCGCCGAGATAAGCATCCTCGACGCCGGCATCGACCGAGGGATTGTCGTTGACCTCGATCACCACGGTGCGCTCGGGGGTTTGCTTGATGTCGACGCCATAGAAGCCGTCGCCGATGGGTTGCGTGGCGCGCAGGGCCAGCTTGATGACCTCGGGCGGCGCCTCGCGTACCGGCAGGGTCTTGAATCCGCCACTCTTGGCCGTGCCCTTGGCACCGTGGTTGTAGATCTGCCAGTGACCGCGCGCCATCGAGTACTGGCAGGCGTAAAGCGTTTCATGGTTGAGCACGCCGATGCGCCAGTCGAACTCGGTGTACAGAAACTCCTGCGCGATCACCAGCGCGGTGTGCTGGAACAGCTCGCTGGCGGCGCGATCCAGATCGGTGCTGGTTTCCACCTTGATCACGCCGCGCGAGAACGAGCCGTCGGGGATCTTCAGCACCATCGGAAAGCCGAGCCGGTCGGAAAGGTCGCGCAACTGCTTGGGATCGTCGCGGTAGAGGATTTCGGTGCGCGGCGTGGCCAGCTTTTTCGAGCGCAGCAGATCGTGCAGGTAGATCTTGTTGGTACAGCGCAGGATCGAGGTGGGGTCGTCGATCACCACCATGCCCTCGCGCTCGGCCTTGTGCGCGAAGCGGTAGGTGTGGTGATCCAGCGCCGTGGTCTCGCGGATGAACAGGCCGTCGTATTCGGCCAGGCGCGTGTAGTCGCCCTTGTCGATCGGATCGACCTCGATGCCCAGCTCCTTGCCGGCGGCGATGAAACTCTTTAGCGCCTTCTTGTTGGACGGCGGCATGACCTCGTTGGGATCGATCAGCATGGCGATGTCGTAGCGATACAGGCGGCGCGCGCGCGGCTTGCGCCACAACTTGCGCGCGAAACTGTCCAGGGTCTGCGCGAAGGCGTCTTCCTGCGCATCGTCCAGCGTGTGCAGACCGATCGGCTTGATCGCGCTGATGCGCCACATGCGCTCGCGCTCGAACTCGATGCGCAGCAGCGGCGCCGGGAACGACTCGAACACGCCACGCGCGAGATCGCGCAACTGCGGGTACGAGGTCTCGCCGAAGTACACGAGGATGCCGAAATCGGTGGTGTCGCGCCCGCCGGCCGGCAGAAAATTGGCCAGCTTCTGGTTGAGATCCTCGACATCCAGCCCGTACAGCGAGCGCCGGCGCAGGTCGTTGATGGTGCGCACCGAGGGGATCACGCGATGGCCGCGTGCCTCGCCGAGCAGGGAAACGTAGTAGCCGGTGCCGAGGTACTTGTAGCTGCGGCACAAATTGATGACGTGGGTGCGCTCGTCACCACCCACCGGCTCGCGCAGGTAGTCCGTGGCGGAAACGACATTGTCGGAGGGGTAGTACGAGCCCCAGTCCGTGCTTTTTTCGACAACGATGACCAGCCGGGCCATGACTCCTCGCGCGTGTGCTGCAGAACCGCGTGGGGACGTTCTCCAGCGCGCGGGCGGCGCGTTTTGGGCACCGCGCCGCGCGCGCGCAAGACCCGCGCGCGCCGCGGTAGCGGCCGGATCAGCAAAAAAGCTTGCAGCGGCGGCGCCATGTCACTACCGTGCGCGCCGTGCAGATGCCCCGCGATCCAGAACCTCCCGGCCGAGTCCACGTCCGCCGCGCCGACGCCGTTGATCTCGACGCGCTGCTGGCGCTGGAAACGCGCGTGTTCCGCTCCGACCTGATCAGCCGCGCGCAGTACCGCCGCCATATCGACAGCGACACCGCGCTGGTGCTGGTGGCCACGCAGGCCGGCACGCTGCTGGGCTCGGTGGTGGTGTTCTTTCGCCGCGGCAGCCGCAACGCGCGCCTGTACTCGCTGGCCAGCGCGCCGGAAGCGCGCGGTCGCGGCGTCGGTGCCGCCTTGCTGCGCGCCGCCGAGCAGGCCGCGCGCCAACGCCGCTGCCATGGCATGCGCCTGGAAGTGCGCGGCAGCAATCGCGCCGCGCAGCGTCTGTACGAGACGCGCGGCTACTGCCGCCACGGCCTGCACCGCGGCTACTACGAGGATGGCGCCGACGCGCTGCGCTACGCCAAGACGCTGGACTGAACCCGCGTCTCAAGCCCCGCTCAAGCCGCGCCAGCCATCGATCTCCACCAGCAGTTCGGCGCGGCACACGTCGCCCAGCACGATTTGCAGCGGCGTGGTCGCCGGCAGCCGCCGCGCCAGCGTCGCGCGCAAGGCGGGTAGATCCTGCGCGTGGCGCAGATACACCTTCAGCGGCGCGTGCGCATCGAAGCCTGCCGGCATGCCGGCCGCGCCCAGCAGCGCCTCGATGTTGGCCAGGCTTTCCTGCAACTGCGCGTTGAAGTTCCCCGCGTGCAGCGAGGCGTGGCCGACGATGCTGGCGGTGCCAGAAATCGCCAGCGCGCCATTGGGCAGGCGCATGCCGCGCGCGAAGCTTGGCGCGGTCGGGCCATACTGGCGCGGATAGCGCCACGCCGAAAGTTGGCGCGGATTCTCCACGCGCGTGCCGGGCTGCGCGCACGCCAGCCAGTACACGATCAGGCCGCGCACCGGATCGTGGTGACCGATCGCGGTGGCGGCCGGATAAGCGTCGACGAAACCGTCACCCAGGCCGCGACTGCGGCCCGCGCAAAACAGCTTGTAGCGCTCGACATCACCGGCGCCGGCGTTGATGTCGGCCAGGTAATTCCAGCCGCGAAGCACGTGGCGATCGGGCTGCGTCGCCTGGAAGGCGCGCAGCGCGGCATAGGCGGCGGCGGCGGCGGCCTCGATGCCGCCGTGAGCGGATTCGTCCAGTTCCAGCGCGGCCGCCAGCCAGCCGCCGCCGCGCGCCCAATGAATCGCGTCGCGTTGCCCGGTCGACACGGCTGCCTGCACGTGCCAGACCTCGTGCGCCGCAGCGTCGAGCAGCGGCGCCAGCGGCAGCCGCAAGTGCAGTGCGCCGGCGCTTGAATGCGCCGCCGCACCGCGGCCCGACGCGGCGCCAAAATCGAAACGTGCCAGCGTGCCGGTCGCCAGCGGCGCCGCGGCGGCGCTCAAACCGATGTGCAGGGCGGCGATCAGATCGGGCTGGGGTACGGGCTTGGGCATCGGAGCGTGGAACGAGTCCGGGCGGTCAAACGCGCAATGTTACAATGCGCCGCCGCCGCGCTTGCGGTCTTCCCTGACGCGCCCACGCTCCATGCCCATGCAAAGCCCCGCCGAACAGGAACTGGCCAAGCTGATTGTCAGCAGCCTCAACCTCGAACACCTGCGCGCCGCCGATCTCGATCCGGAAGCGCCGCTGTTTGGCGGCAGCCTGGGCCTGGATTCGATCGACGCGCTGGAGATCGCGCTGGCGGTGTCGCGCCACTACGGCATCCACCTGCGCGCGGACCACGCCGACAACCGGCATATCTTCGCCAACTTGCGCGCGCTGGCCCAGCACATCGAGCACGAACGCCGCGCCAGCGTGGTTTAGAACCTGTGAACCAATCCCCTTGCCTACTGCGGCTGAGCCTGAGCGTGGCCGGCAGCGTTGCGGGGGCCCCGAAGATCGCTCACGTGGCTCGCGCTACGCTCGTGATTTTCTGCACCCCGCGCCTTGCCGGCCACGCTCAGGCTCAGCCTCGCGACGGCAGGGGATTGATTCACAGGTTCTGAGCGCATGTCTCGCGCACTCGGCGCGCTGCTGTTCGTGGTCTGGGCGCTGGCCGCGCATGACGCCGGAGACACGGGCTCGGCCAGCGCCGCGACGCTGGCGCTGGGTGCGTTGGGCGCGCTGGTCCTGCTGCCCGCACTGGGCGCAACCCGTTCGCGGCTGCGCGCCACGCTATTGTTGCTGGCGTGGTGGCTGCTGCTGGCGTTGCTGCTGCGCGCCGCGGCCACGGCGCTGCCGCTGAGTTTGCCGCCGGTGCTGCTGCCATTGCTGCTGGCGTGGTTCTTCGCGCGCACGCTGCGGCCAGGGCACGAGGCGCTGATCACGCACTTCGTGCGCTTGAGCGAGGGCAGCGAGCAGGCCGCGCATCCAGCAGTGCGCCACTACACGCGCCGCCTCACCGCGTTATGGGTGCTGCTGCTGCTGGCGCTGGGTCTGTGCGCGGCGGTGTTGGATGCGCTGCGCGTGCCGCAGGGCTGGCTGGCATTGCTCGGCGTGCAATCGCCGTGGCCGCTGTCGATGCACGCCTGGAATGCATGGGTCAATGGCTGGGCTTACGTGGTGCCCGTGGCCGCGCTGCTGCTGGAGCTGGCGCTGCGTCGTCGCTTGCTGCCCGAGGCACCGCCGCCGCATCCGCTGCGCTTCGCGCGCGCGCTGCTGGGCCATTGGCGGGAGTTGCGCGCGCCATGAGCACGCGGATCCTGCGCAGCGCGCTGTGCATCGCGCCGACGCACGCGTGTCTGGCCGGGCATTTTCCCGGACGTCCGCTGGTGCCGGCGGTGCTGCTGCTGGATGCGCTGGCGGTGCTGCTGGAAACACACCGGCTGCACATGGTCGGCCTGCCCGAAGCCAAGTTTCTCGCGCCGCTGGCGCCTGGCGTGAGCGCCGAACTGGAGGTCGAGGCCAGCGACGCCACGCAGTGGCGCTTTCGCATCAGCCACGCCGATACGCTGATTGCGCGCGGTCGCGTGCAGGTGGTGCCGGCATGAGCGGCTGGCAGGGTCGACGCGAGGGCGGCGGCTGGTTCGCGCTGTGGCTGATCCGTTTCATCGGTCTGCACCTGGGGCGCGCGCCGGCGCGGCTGCTGCTGTATCCGGTCACGCTGTATTTCTTCATGCGACGCGGCAGTGAGCGCCGCGCCTCGCGCGCCTATCTGACGCGCATGTTCGGCCGCCCGGCGCGCACGCGCGAGGTGCTGCGCCACTTCCATGCTTTTGCCGCGACCACGCTGGACCGCGTGTTTCTGCTGGCGCGCGGCGCGCGGGGCTTCCACTTCGAGATCAGCGGGCTGGATGCGCTCGAACAAGCCTTGGCCGGAGGTCGCGGTGCGTTGCTGATCGGCGCGCATGTCGGCAGTTTCGAGGCGCTGCGCGTGCTGGCCACGCGTCGCCCTGATCTGGATCTGCGCCTGGTGCTGGATCGGCAGCAGACCCCGGCGTTGAACATGCTGCTGGAAGCACTGGCGCCGACGCTGCGCGCACAGGTCATCGACGCCGCGCAAGGCGGCGTCACGGTGATGCTGGCGCTGGGCGAGGCCGCGCGGCACGGCGCGCTGCTGGCGTTGCTGGGCGATCGCGCACGTCACGGCGAGGCCACCTGTCGCGTGCCGCTGCTGGGCGCCGCCGCACCGCTGCCCGCGGCACCGTGGCGCGTGGCCGCGGCGCTGCAGGTTCCGGTGCTGTTGAGCTTCGGTCTGTATGCAAGCCGCAGCCGCTACCATCTGCGCTTCGAGGCTTTCGCGGAGAGCATCGAATTGCCGCGCGCGGCGGATGCGCGCGCCGTGGCGATACAGGCCTGCGCCGCGCGCTACGCCGCACGCATCGAGGCGCAGTTGCGCGAGTCCCCCTACAACTGGTTCAACTTCTATGATTTCTGGCAAACACCTGAGTTTGTGCCTGCTGCTGGCGACGCTGCCAGCGCTGGCGGCTGAGTCGGATCCCGCCGGCGCCGCGCGCGCCATGGCGCTGGTGCGCACGCTGGCGCGCCCGGCGCCGGCGCGCACCGCGTACACCGAGGTGCGCTTCGTCGGCATGCTTGATCGCGCGCTGGTGCTGCGCGGCGAGATGACCTGGCTGGGTGGCAGCCGGCTGCAGCGCAGCGTGGTCACGCCGTACCCGGAAACCACCACCATCGATGGCGACACGGCCACCTTGCAACGCGGCCAGCGCGCGCCGCAGAAGTTCTCGCTGGGGCGCGCGCCGGAGCTGAAGGATCTGCTCGGCAGCTTCATCGCGCTGCTGTCCGGCGACGCGCTGGCGCTGGCGCGCAACTTCACCCTGCACGCTTATGGCAATCAAACGGCATGGACGCTGGATCTAGCCCCGCGCGATGCCGCGGTGGCGCGGCGCATCCGCGATATCAGCATCGACGGTAGCGGCAAGACCATGCGTTGCATGCGCGTGGATGAAACCGATGGCGATACCACCTTCACCCTGCTTGGCCCGTTGGGCGATGCCAAGTTGCCGGATGCGCCCACGCCCGCGGGCCTGGCCACGTTGTGCGCGGGCGCGTGAAGAACGAAATTCACGCGACCGATCCGCCACGGCGCGCTGCACGCGGCGTCATCGTGCTGCTGCTGTGGCTGCTGGCGCTGGGCGCGCTCGGCGCCTACAGCGCGTGGCAGTTGCGCATCAGTTCGGACTTGCGCGCGTTTCTGCCGGCGCCACGCACGTCGCTGCAGCATCTGCTGCTGCGCGAGCTTGGCCAGGGCGCCGGTGCGCGCACGCTGCTGCTGGCGATCCGCACGCCCGACGCCGAACGCGCGGCGGCGCTAAGCAGCGCGCTGCGCGCGCGCCTGGTTGCCAGTGGCCAGTTCAACACCGTGCAAAACGGCAGCGGCGATCTGCAGCAGATCGCGCCGGCGTTGTTGCCGTATCGCTATCTGCTGGCGCCGACGCTGGATCATCAGCGCTTCGATGCCGCGTATCTGCGCAGCGAGCTGGAGCAGCGCCTCGACGATCTCGGCGCGCCCGGCGCCAGCGTGCTCAAGCCGCTGTTGCCCAGTGATCCGACGCTGGAAACCCTCAAGCTGGCCGAGCGCTGGGCGCCACGCCACGCGCCGCCGTTGCGCCATGGCGTGTGGTATGCCGACAGCGCCGCGCTGTTGCTGCTGGAAACGCGCGCCGCCGGCTTCGATCCGGATGCGCAGGCGCGCGCGGTGCGCGTCATCGAGCAGGCTTGGACCGGTCTGCCGCAGCACGCGCAGGCGCATCTGGAATTGAGCGGTCCCGGTTACTTCGGCGTGGTGGTGCAGGCACTGACCCGGCACACCGCCGAGCATCTGGGTTGGGCGGCGGGCGGCGGTCTGGTTTTGCTGCTGCTGCTGGCATATCGCAGTGTGCGCGCGGTATTGCTGGCGGCGCTGCCGCTGCTGAGCGCGGCGCTGGTCGGCACCACGGTGCTGGCGCTGGTGTTCGGCGGCGCGCATGGCTTGACACTGGCATTCGGCATCACTCTGCTCGGCGTGGCGCAGGAATATCCGTTGCGCCTGCTCAGTCATCGCCGCATCGGCGAAGACCCGCGCGCCAGCGCGCGCGCGCTGGGTCCGGTGCTGCTGCTGGCGATGGCGTCCACGGCGATCGCTTATCTGGCGTTCTTCGCCTCGGGTGTGGCTGGTCTGCAGCAACTGGCGTTGTTCACGCTCAGCGGCATCCTCGCCGCCGGGTTGAGCACGCGTTACCTGTTGCCGATGCTGCTGCCGGTGGCGCGCCACGATGCCGGCGCGCAGCGCTGGCTGGCGGCGCTGGCGCGTGGCCTGACGCGGCTGCCGCGCGCGCGTGTCTTTGCCGCGCTGCTGGCGCTGGCCGCCGTGTTCGTGCTGCTGCTCGCGCCGGGGCCGTGGTGGCAGAACAATCTCGCCGCGCTGACCCCGGTACCGCGGCCGCTGCTGCAACGTGAAGGCGTTCTGCGCAAGGCACTCGGCGCGCCGGATGTGCGCTATCTGCTGGTGCTCGAAGGCGACAGCGCCGAGCAGGTACTGCGCCACAGCGCGGCGGCCGCGCCCGCGTTCGCGCCGCTGCTGGCGCAGGGGACGCTGGAGACCTTGATGTTGCCGAGTACTTATCTGCCGCCGCTGGCGGTGCAGCGCGCGCGCCAGGCGCGGCTGCCCGATCGCGCGCAATTGCAGGCGGCGCTGGATCAAGCCTTGCATGGCCTGCCGTATCGCGCCGGTTTGTTCGCACCGTTCGTGCGCGATGTCGAAATTGCGCGCACCTTGCCCCTGCTGACGCCGCAGGCTTTCGAGCACACGCCGCTGGGCGGGCTGCTGCGCGCGCTGCTGATCGAGCGTCACGGGCGCTGGTTTGGCCTGGGCCTGGTCGGCGGCGTGCGCGATCCGGCCGCGTTGGCGCGCGCGGCGCAGGCCACGCACGGCTTGGTGCGCCTGGTCGATCTGAAAACCGAAACCGAGTCCTGGGTGGCCAGCTATCGGCAGCGCATTCTCGCCGCGCTGGGGGGCGCCGCGCTGCTGCTGATCGCGGTGGTGACGCTGGGCCTGCGCCGCTGGCGCGCGGTGCTGCGCATGCTGGCGGCGCTGGCACTGGCGTTGTTGTTGACGTTGGCGGCGCTGCGTTTGCTGGTCGGCGCGCTGAATTTGTTTCATCTGGTGGCGCTGCTGCTGGCGGCGGGGCTGGGCCTGCACTACGCGCTGTTCTTCGAGCGCGCACGTCATGCGGCCGCCGACGAGCGCCTGCGCACCCTGCACGCCACGCTGCTGTGCGCGGCTTCGACCCTGCTCGCTTTTGGCGTGTATGCGCTGGCCTCGCTGCCGGTGCTGCGCGCGCTGGGCCTGACCGTGACCCTGGGCATCGCCGCCAACCTGCTGGCCGCGGCGCTGCTGACCTGGCCGCGTGTGACGCCGCCCGCATGCTGACGCGTGCCGATTGGGCAGGACTGATTCCGCACGCCGGGCGCATGGATGTGCTCGATCGCGTGCTGCACTGGGATAACGAGTGCCTGCAAGCCGAGGCCATGGCACCAGATGCGACGCACCCACTGGCGCGCGCCGGACGTGTGCACGCGGTGCATTTGTGTGAGTACGGCGCGCAGGCCGCGGCGGTGCACGGCGCGTTGTTGGCGCGCGCGGTGCACAGCACGGCGCCGGCCGGCCTGCTGGCGGCGCTGCGCGCGGTGCGGTTGCATGGCCAGTGGATCGACGCCGCGGCGCCGCTGCATATCGCGGTGCGGCGCCTGGCGGCGTTGCCCGAGGCCGTGCAGTATCGTTTCGAGGTCGCGCAACTGGGCGCGACACTGGCGCAAGGCCAGGTACTGATCGCCTTCGGGGCCGTGCCATGAATCCCACCGCGCGCAGTGATTTTCCGCGTCGCCTGCTGCTCACTGGCGCCAGCGGCACGCTGGGCACCGCCTGCGCGCGCGCGCTGGCGGCGCAAGGCTGGGCGCTGCTGCTGCACGCGCATCACGGCGCGCAGCGTGTCGCGGCGCTGATCGATGAACTGCATGACGACGGCGCGCAAGCCGAGGCGCTGATTTGCGACCTCACCCATGCCGCGGCCACGCACGCGGCCATCGCGCACGCGCTGGCGCAGACGCCGATCACCGCGCTGGTGCACGCCGCCGGCGTGCACGACGACGCACCCATGGCCGGCATGCGCGCCGAGCAGTGGCACGGCGTGATCGACCTCAGCCTGCACGGTTTTTTTCATGCCGCGCAGCCGCTGCTGCTGCCGATGGCGCGCGCGCGCTTCGGACGCATCGTGGCGCTGGGCTCGGTGGCGGCGCGTCTGGGCAACCGCGGCCAGACCAATTACGCCGCGGCCAAGGCCGGGCTGGAAGGCGCGGCGCGCTCGCTGGCGCGCGAGATGGCCAATCGCGGCGTCACCGTCAACGTGGTCGCGCCCGGCATCATCACCTCGCCGATGAGTGCGGCCGCGTTCGCTGCCGAGCAGATCAAGGCGTTGGTGCCCGCGCAGCGCGCCGGCACGCCCGAGGAAGTGGCCGCGCTGGTGGCATTTCTATGCTCGGACGCCGCCGGTTACATCAACGGCCAGGTGATCGGCGTCAACGGCGGCATGGCCTGAGCGCCACGCATCGCGCAAGGTGCGCGCAGCCAGGATCTGGTGAGCGCGCCACCACGCGCGCATGCCGGTACGGTTTCGCCCAGTCCTTGCACGTTGAAAACGCGAACGCCGTATTTTGTTCAGAAGCGATAATTGACGCCAATCAGAAACGTATTCAAATTTGTGCCGAGGCCGTTGAAATGAGGCACGAATTGGTATTCAGCGCGAATACTCACGGCCCTGGTCAAGCTGTAAGACAACCCCAAACCCAGCAGTGGATCGACGCCGCTGGCTTTGTACTTTCCGGTTGGACTCTCGGTCCAATACGACATGCCCAATAGACCAAGCAGATGGATGTGGTCTGCAATCCGATAACGACCGAGCGCACTCACGCTCAACAGCGTCATTTCATAGCCCATCAATGACTCATAGCCACCCTCCACGCCTATCGATTGGTTGAAATTATAACCTGCAGTCAATCCGAAATCAGACGAATTTCCATATCCGGAGGTTGTCGTCCTTGCAATGTTTGCTCCGAAATCAAAGCCGGGGCTGGCGTACGCTGCGGGCGCAGCCACTGCTGCCGTCAAAAGCATCGCCATCATGAACTTTTTCATCAATTGCATCCTTCTTGGGTGGATAAAATCGGACTTCTACGGACCGCAGTTGGCCGCGCTGGGTAATGGTCCGGCAGGTTCGGCAACGCTTGACAGTCGTGCGCCGACGCGGGTGTTACCGTGTCATCGTGGAAGCCATGCGCGACGGGTGTTGAGGGGGTTCTTGCAGCCAAAGTAGCGGCGGCCGTTTTTTTCTCTGCCCAACAAGTTTCGCCATCGCGATCTCTTGGGGTTTCCGTTGGTCGTGCGGTGGGCAGCCGCCCTTGCGTGGATCGTGGCCCGCGTTGCGCACCGATTCCAGTGTCACGGCGCGATCGTGTTCAGCTTCATCAGCGGATCACCCAGCGCCTGCAGCTTGCGCTGCCGGATCTCCTGATCGAACAATCCCAGTGGCGAGCAGTCATCCGGCAGGCTCCAGGCGAGTCACTTCACTTCGACATTAGCGGCGATCATGGGTTCCGCAAATTGACCGGAGATGGAGGTCAGGGGAGAGTCTCTCTCCGGCGCGATTGGCGTTGTGCTCACCAACGACGTGGTTTTGGGTACGGTGGCCAGCACGTTCAGGGAGCGCCGCCACATGCCGGCCGGCTGCTGCGCCAGCAGTTCCTGTACCGCCACCAACACCGCATGGTGTGCGATGTCGCGCGCGTCCGCCGCACACACCTGGCGATGCTGTACACCCTGTGGGGCCCAGCCCAGCACGAACGGATCCGTGCACACCATCACGGTCGGCGTGCCGACCGCGTCGGCCAGATGCAACGGCCCGGTGGGCGTGGACACCCAGAGATCGAGCCGACGCTGCACGCCAGCCATCTCCGCCAGGGACAGCTTCGGCAGCACCCGCGCCTGGGGCACGACCGCGCGGATGGCCGCCGCTTCCACTCGCTCCACGCCCGCCGCGAACAGGACGACGCATGCGCCGTCGGCCACCAGTGCCCTCACGAAACTCACCAGCACGTCCGCTGACCACGCCCTGTTGCGGTGTCGCCGGTCTGTGCGGTTGGGGATGGCGACCCCGACCAAGGGCGCGCCCTCCGGCACCATCAGCGCGCGCACCATTTCGGCCCCGCAGCGATCAGCCGCCTCTGGCACCTCGATGATGGGTCGTGGTTCGGGAAACGCGACGCCCAGCCGCTGCGCCGCCAGCCAGTAACGGCGCAGGTGGTGCGTGTCCTCGCAGCCCAGCACGAGGTTGAACGCAGGTGCTGTCCGCGGTGATGCGTTGGCCACCATGCGCACCGGTGTCCGGCTCGCCGCCGCGATCAGCACGCCCGACAGCACCTCGGTGCGCAGACTGACCGCGAGGTCGAAGCGCTGGCGCGGCAGCCACGCAGCCAGGCGTCCCCATGCCAGCGGGTCGCGGCGAAACTCCGGGCCGCGCGTCAGGTAAGGCAGCAGTGGCGCGACCGCCCGGTTCTTCGGGCTGCCCACCAGCGTGATCTCGGCTTCAGGCCACTTGCGATGCAGCGCCGCGATCAGCGGCGTGCTGCACAACAAGTCGCCGATGCGATCGCAGCGGACCAGGAGGATCCGGCGTGGCGGCCGCGCATCCAGGTCTTCCACCACCCGCGGGCGCCGGTCGAGCAGCCACGTGGCCAAGCCCGATGTCCATCGCATCAGCGGCACCTTCACCCGTATCCGCAGCGTCTTGAGCGCACCGCGCAGCGCCCTGCGGCGCCCAGCGGCGTTGCGGCGGCGGGGGTCACTTGCATCGCTACGCGGCATGCTTTTGAACATTGGAGCCTCTGGGGAAAACGGGTCGGTTCAAACCGGTTTGGCGGGTCGATTCCGGCCATGGTGAAAGCAAACTGCCGTTCGCCTTCCGCGAGCAAGAGGCTGCAGATTACGTGTTCCTGAAAACGGCGTATACCACATGAACGAACGGATGCATGGCCGCGCTACGCGCTTCGATCATGTTGCGTCACGGGCTCGTCCGCCGTGCTCGCCGCATGCGCGGCATTCCTGCGTTCGGACACCGCCGGCTACATCAACGGCCAGCGATCGGCGGCAATGGCAGCATGGCTTGCGCGCGACTTCAGCGGGGCGCATCGGCAGTCTTACGGAAACTTAAGTAAGCCGCCAGCTTTCCTTGAGTACAGTGACACGGCGCGGCAATGCGCAACGTCAAGCATGCGATCTCTGTCCCGAACCCAGAGGTCCGTCATGACCCGCAGCAGCGTACACCGCATTCACATTGGTCCATCCGCATCTCGCACGCTGGCCGCGACCATCGCGCTGGTGCTGGCCACCGCTGTCCACGCGCAAACGGCGCAGCCTGCACAAGACAAGGCGCAAGCCCTGCGGCGCATCGTCGTGCACGCCAAGGTGCTGGAGCCCGAAGGCATCAACGTGCGCGGACTAAGCCAGCGCGCCATTTTCAAATCGGCGCTGGGCGACAAGGTATTGGACCGGCAACAAATCGCCGCGGCCGGACCGGTCGGCGGCTCCGCGCAGGCGCTGGCGTACGCGCCCGGCGTGGCGGTGAGCAGCTACGGCGCTACTGGCAGTACCAAGTACCAGATCAGCATCAACGGCATCAAGCAGGGCTGGGGCGGATTTTCCGGCGGCGAGGTCGACAACGGCAGCATCGCCGTCAGCTTCGACGGCGTGCCCATGGTCAACCCGGCCACCGGATTGTGGGAGTCGCCCGAGGTGCCGCAGACCGGCCTGCTGGCAGGCATCCGCGTCACCTACGGCCCCGGCGATCCGGTCGATCGCTGGTACAACAATATCGGCGGCGCGATCGCCTTCGTGCCGCTGCAGCCCAGCGCGCAGCCGGGTGGCGAGCTCGCGCTGAGCTACGGCAGCTTCAACACCCGGAACGTGGCCTTCAATCTGCAGACCGGCAGCGTTGGCGGCTGGGAGACGGTGATCGCCGGCGGCGCCGGCAGCGCCAACAGCTTTCGCCGCTCGCCCGATGGCTACGCCTGGCCCAGCAAGAACTTCGCGGCATTCATCAAGACACGCAAGACCTTCAGCAACGGCGACATCAGCTTCGGCGGCTATATCGGTGACGGCCATGGCTGGCGTCCGACGCCGATCCCGCTGACGCCCGTGCCCGGCATCAGCGTCAACGGCCAGGACGCCAACGGCAATCCCAATCCCGGCCCGCTGCTCAGCCAGCAGACCACCGGCTACTACAGCGCGCTGAACCAGAACGTCTGGGCCAAGGATGACTACAACCGCACCTGGATGCTGTATGCGCGCCAGAACCTGCGCCTGGATGAGCACACCACCCTGCACAACCTGGTCTGGTATCGCCAGGGCAACCGCCTGCACAAGCACTTCAACAACTACGTGACCGGCGCCAGCAACCTGTACGAGTACAACAATCCCTACTCGAAAACCTACGGCGACAAGCTGTGGACCGAGTTGACGCTGCCGTACAACGACATCGCGCTGGGCGGCTATTTTCTCAACAGCAAGTACAACTCGCGCAATGCCTTCTACAGCCCGCTGGCGCCTTACTTCGGTTCGTATCTGGTGCCCAACGCCAAATTTCGCAGCGATTACTGGTACGTGACCGATCTGGCCGCCTTCATTCAGGACACCATCACCCCGGTAGCCGGCTTCAGCATCACCCCGGGCCTGCGCGCGGTGAGCTTCCACACCGACTACTACCCGCGCGGCAACGTCGATTTTGCCCAGGCTTATGCGCTGTATCCCGGCAATGACCAGGGCAAGCTGCCGGCCGCGAGCACCCGCTATGACAAGCTCGAGCCGTCGCTGTCGGCGCGCTGGCAACCGCTGCGCTGGCTGGCGCTGTATGGCAACTGGGGCGTGGCCTATCGCCTGCCCCCGGTAGGCGGCGGCGGCGGTCTTTATCAGAGCCAGCCGGTGGGCGGAAACATCCTCGAGCGCGGCCTCGAGTGGCAGGCCGGTGTCAAGATGCACTGGTACCAGGCGGGTGCGTTCCGCGATGTGTTGCTCAACGCCAATTACTACCACCTGCACTTCAGTAACCAGTTCATTGGCGTCAGCAGCGGCAATGGCCAGTTCCTCGGGCTGGGCACAGGCGATTCCAACTACCACGGCGTGAACCTCAGCGCCGAAGGCGCACTGGGCGTAGCGCATTTGTTCGGCAACGCCAACTTCGAGCAGGCGCACTTCAACCACTACGCATTCAACGGCACCAATTACGACGGTCTGCCGGTGTCTTATGTGCCCGACACCACGTTCAACGTCGGTGCCTATTACCGCGCGCCGATGGGCGGCGGCATCGTGCTGAAGCCGCGTGCCTGGTACCAGTACACGGGCAGTCAGCATGTCTTCGACAACAATCTCGGTGCGCCCAGCCAGCAGACCATGCCGGCCTATGGCACCTTGAATCTGTCGGTGGGCGCGGAGCTGCCGCGTGAACTGGCCGGCGGCCTCGCGCATTCGATCGAGCTGAACCTCGAGGTGCTCAACGCGCTGGGCAAGCGCTACAACGCCTTCGAGGAAATCTCTTCCGGCGGCTTGTACAACACGCCCACGGCCGGCTACGTACTGGCGCTGCCGGGTACGCCGCGCGTGATCTATGGCACGCTGGACGTGAAGTTCTGAAGATTGATCGGCACCCGGCACGCAACGCAATGAAAGCCGCGCATGGACGCGCAACCCACCCAGGCTGCGCGCGGCGTTCAGGCCGCGCGGCTGCGGCGCTTCAGATGCACCAGCAGCAGACCGATGGCGGCGGGGGTGACGCCGCTGATGCGCCCGGCCTGACCGACGCTGGCCGGACGGATCGCCTGCAACTTGCCCTGCGCTTCGGCCGAAAGCCCGCGCACGCTGGCGTAATCGAAATCGCCGGGGATCGGCGTATCGGCCTGGTGGCGCTGGCGTTCGATCTCGTCCTGCTGACGCTGCAGATAGCCCGCGTAGCGCGCCTGCACGTCCAGTTGCAGCGCCGCGGCGGCATCCTCGAGACCCGGACCGAAGCCGGGCACCTGCATCAGGCGCGGATAGTCCAGCTCGGGTCGGCGCAGCAGATCCAGTGCGCTGCATTCGCGCGTCAGGCTCACACCGCTGGCCGCCAGCGCGGCGCCCAGCGCGTTGCCGGGGCCGGCCCACAGCGCGCCCAGACGCGTGCTTTCAGCGGCGATCGCGATCTGCTTGCGCTCGACACGCGCCAGAGCTGCGGCGTCGATCAAACCCAGCGCGTGGGCTTGCGCGCTCAGGCGCAGATCGGCGTTGTCCTCGCGCAGCAGCAGGCGGTATTCGGCGCGCGAGGTGAACATGCGGTAGGGCTCGCTGGTGCCGAGGGTCACCAGATCGTCGATCAGCACGCCGATATAGGCCTGCTCGCGGCGCGGCGTCCACGGCGCCTCGCCGCGCACGTGGCGCGCGGCGTTGAGACCGGCGATCAGGCCCTGCGCGGCGGCCTCCTCGTAGCCCGTGGTGCCGTTGATCTGGCCGGCGAAAAACAGCCCGGCGATGGCCTTGGTTTCGAGTGAACTTTGCAGGCCGCGTGGATCGAAATAGTCGTACTCGATGGCGTAACCGGGGCGCGTGATCGCCGCGCGTTCAAGACCGGGAATGCTGCGCACCAGCGCCAGTTGCGCGTCGTAGGGCAGGGACGTGGAGATGCCGTTGGGGTACAGCTCGCCGCTGTCCAGGCCCTCGGGCTCGATGAAGATCTGATGCTGGTCCTTGTCGGCGAAACGCACCACCTTGTCCTCGATCGAGGGGCAGTAGCGCGGGCCGACACCTTCGATGCGTCCGCTGTACAGCGGCGAGCGGTCCAGCGCGGCGCGGATGATGGCGTGGGTCTCGGGTTGCGTATGCGTGATGTGGCAATGCACTTGCGGCGGCGCGGGCGCGCCGCGGCCGTCCAGCGCGAAGCACGGCAGCGGCAGCTCGCCGGGCTGCGTCTGCATCGCGCTGAAGTCCACCGTGCGCTTGTCCAAGCGCGGTGGCGTGCCGGTTTTCAGTCGACCCACGCCCAGATCGAGTTCGCGCAGGCGTTCGGCCAGACGCTGCGCCGGTGCCTCACCGGCGCGACCGCCGGCGTATTGCTCCAGTCCCACATGGATCTTGCCGGCCAGAAACGTGCCCGCGGTCAGCACCACGGCACGTGCATGAAAATCCAGGCCCATGGCGGTGCGCACGCCAACCACGCGCCCACCTTCGAGCAGCACGTCATCGACGGCCTGCTGGAACAGACGCAAGTTGGGCGTGTTTTCCAGCACGCGACGCACATGCGCCTTGTACAGCGCGCGATCGGCCTGACAGCGCGTGGCGCGCACCGCCGGACCCTTGGAGGCATTCAAGGTGCGCCAGTGGATGCCGGCGGCATCGGCGGCGCGGCCCATCAGCCCACCCAGCGCCTCGATCTCGCGCACCAGGTGCCCCTTGCCGATGCCGCCGATGGCCGGGTTGCAGCTCATCTGCCCCAGCGTATCGATGCTGTGGCTCAGCAGCAGCGTGCGCGCACCGCTGCGCGCCGCGGCCAGGGCGGCTTCGGTGCCGGCGTGACCGCCACCCACCACGATGACGTCGAAGATTTCCATCATGCGTACTCGTCAGTGCTCGATTCGCGTTGCGCCGGTGGCGGTCCCGGCGGTGACTACGCTCGCGCATCCTGCGCTCGCCGAGTCACCCGGCCCTCGGCAATCCTGCCGCGCGCGCGCGGCATGCGCCGCGCCGTGACGTGCCGGTCTGCGCCGCGCCGAGTGTCACCCCGCACTAGCGCGTGAATCACGCAAGTGCCTCTGCCGCAGCAGGCTAGGCCAACGTGGCATGGAACCTGCTGCAACATTCTCGCACTTCCATCCCGCAACGCGTTCGCGAGCACGCCAAGACCGGAATTCAGGGGCCGGTCGCGCGAGGGTGGGAGGAAGCGTCGGCCCGGGCTTGCCCGGGCCGTTTTCTTTGGTGCACGCGCCACGCAGGCACGCGCGATGCGCCCGTGCGGGGCGCAACAACTGCGAAGAAGATCTGGCGCCCGGCGGTCACAGGAACAGGGGGAATCCAGGATGACCGTTTGAGCCGGGCGCCAGAAGCCTGAAAAGTGGCGGCCTGCGCGCCGTAACACCCCGTAACACGCAGGAATGGTCGCAAGTTGTCATCGGCTGCCCCGCAGTGTCAAGGCGAACCCCGCGCTGTCGCGTTTTTGGTGCAGTCGGTGTTCATTCTCCGGCTTGGCATGCGACATGCATCACACCTCCCGTCAATTACCGGGAGTCCACGTCATGACCGCCATGAGCCTCAATTTGAACCTGATCCGCCAGCGCCACGACCTGATGGTCGAAGTCGGCACGCTGGAGTTGGCCCTCGATGCCATCCAGCAGCGCAAGGCCGCGGACGAGCGCGCCAAGCTGATTCCGCAAATCCAGGCGCGCATGCAGCGTCTCAACGACACGCTGGCGCATCTGCCGGCCTGAGTGGTACCCGCCGCGAGCACTGCCGGCGCAGCGAATCCTAGGGCGTCTTCCGCGCTCAAGCGGAAGCGCCGCGGTCAGGGATGACCTTGGCAGGCCACGCCGAGCGTGGCCTGCGCTTCGTGGCTGAAAGCGCAAGCGGGAAGCCGGCAGCCGGCAGGGCTTGCAAGGATGCATATCCCGCTCTTCACGCCCCGCGATACTTGCCGCGATAGGGCGCGTAGAAAGCGCGGATGCGCGCCATTTCGGCGTCGAGGTCCGGACCCATCTGCAACAGCGGGCCGAAGCCGATGGTCTTGCTCGGGTAGTCGAAGTACACCAGTTGCACCGGCACTTGGGCGCCGCGCGCGATCTGCCAGAAACCGGATCTCCAGCGCTTGACCGCGCGCCGCGTGCCTTCCGGGGTGATGCCCAGCCACAGCGCGTCGCTGTCGGTGAAATGCTGCACCATCTGCTCGACCACGCCGTAGGCGCGCTTGCGCTGCACCGGGATGGTGTCCAGTTTGCGCAGCAGCCAGCCCAGTGGCCCGCGAAACAGCTCGGCCTTGATCATGATGCCGACCTTCAGGCCCAGCGCGATCTTCATCAACATGCCCCAGACGCCATCCCAGAACGAGGAATGCGGCGCGCCGATCAGGATCACCTTGGGCACGTTCGGCAGCGTGCCCGCGAGACGCCAGCCGGCGCGCAGCAAGATCCAGCGGCACAGTCGCGCGCCGAAGCCTGGCGTGTGCTGTGGCGCGCGCGGCGGCGCGGCAGGTGGCAGATAGCCGCTCACGCGTCGGCGTCCGGACGACCGCGCGCGCGTTTGCGCCGCGCGCCGATGCGCTTGGCTTCGAGGCGGCGCTCCACCGCGCCGCGCGTCGGGCGCGTGGCCTTGCGCGGCTTC
This sequence comes from Metallibacterium sp., assembly GCF_054637675.1. Classification (NCBI taxonomy): domain Bacteria; kingdom Pseudomonadati; phylum Pseudomonadota; class Gammaproteobacteria; order Lysobacterales; family Rhodanobacteraceae; genus Metallibacterium; species Metallibacterium sp. Next base: position 13,950 of record NZ_JBTSRB010000023.1, on the reverse strand, counting down.
GGCACGCGCAGCGCGGCGCTGATCCACGCCGTCAGGCGCGCGCGCGCGTCGCTGCGGTTGCGCGCCTGATCGCGGAAGCGCCGCGCCTGCAGCACCATGATGCCTTGCTGATTCAGGCGCCGGTCGTGCAGCGCCAGCAGTCGCGCGCGCAAATCCTCCGGCAGTGCCGTGGAATGCGCGACGTCGAAGCGCAGTTCCACCGCGCTTTCAGTGCGGTTGACGTGCTGCCCGCCGGGGCCGTCGGCGCGCAGAAAACGCTCCACCAATTCGTGCTCGGGCAGACGCAGGCTGGGGGTGATGATCAGCATGGCACGAGCATATCAGTGGTGTCTTGCGGCTCGGAGGGCCGCTGCGCGTATCGTCGCTTCGGCCGGCGCGCTGCTGTCCAGTACGCAGCGCAGGCGGATTCGGAGGCAAACACATCGAGTGCATCGTGACGCCCGTAGCCCTTGCGGCGGGCGCTGGCGTAGCGGCCGGGCGGCAGCACGTCGAGGTCGCTGCGCAGCGCTGATCAGCCGCGCGGCGCGGCGCGGCGCGGCCACGCGCGCCACCATGCGAGCGAGCCCAGCGCGGCGAGCACGGCAGGCGCCACGACACCGAGCTGCGGCTGCAGTGTCCACAACAGCACTGCGAGGATCAGCAGCGTGCTGCCGAACAGGCCGCCGGCGAGCAGGCGCTGCGTGACGCGCGTGTTCGCGGCCAGCGCTTCCAGTTCGCGCGCGCGGATCACCAGTTCGCCGCGCCCGCTGGCGGCCTGCTCCAGCGTCTGGATGAGCAGCTCGGGCAGGCGCGGCGCCTGACGCATCCATTCCGGAGCGCGGCGCTTGATCTCGCGCAGCCACGCGCGCGGTCCGTAACGGCGGCGCAGGATCTGGCGCAGGATCGGCTCGGCCACCGCCCAGATGTCGATCTCCGGGTCGAGCTGGCGGCCCAGACCTTCGATATTGAGCAGGGTTTTCTGCAACAGGATCAGTTGCGGCTGCAGGGTCAGCTCGTACTCGCGCGCGGTCTGGAACAGTTTCATCGTGACCTCGGCGATGGAGATCTCGCTCATCGGGCGCGTGAAGTACGGCTCGCACACCGCGCGCGTGGCGGCTTCCAGTTCGTCCAGGCGCACGCTGGCCGGCATCCAGCCGGCGGCGACGTGCAGCTCGGCGATGCGCCGGTAATCGCGCTGGAACAGCGCCATGAAATTTTCCGCCAGCAGGTACTGGTCGGTCTCGGGCAGGGAACCCATGATGCCGAAATCCAGCGCGATGAAGCTGGCATCGGCGGGTTCACGCGGGTCCACCCAGATATTGCCGGGGTGCGCGTCGGCATGGAAAAAATTGTCGCGGAACACCTGCTCGTAGAACAGGCGCACACCCTTGCGCGCCAGCGCCTTGCGGTCCACGTCCAGCGCATCCAGCGCGGCGATGTCGTCGGCGGGGATGCCGTGCACGCGCTCCAGCGTCAGCACGCGCTCGGCGCTCCAGTCCCAATGAACCTCGGGCACGTACAGGTCGCGCGGCGCGTGCGCGAAATTGCGCCGCAGCAGGCTGGCGTTGGCGCCCTCGCGCTGCAGGTCCAACTCGTGTTCGAGGGTTTTCTCGATCTCGTCGACCACGTCCAGTGGGCGGATCTTGTCGGCGCGCGGGTGCCAGCGCTGCGCCAGATTGCCCAGCGCGCGCAGCAGGCGCGTATCGCGCGCGATGCGCTCGGCGATGCCGGGGCGCAGCACCTTGACCACCACCGCGCGGCCGTCGGGCAGGCGCGCGGCGTGCACCTGCGCGATCGAGGCCGAGGCCAGTGGCGTCTCGTCGAACTCTGCGTAGAGCTGCGCGACGGGTTTGCCCAGTTGCTGCTCGATCGTGGCGCGCGCCTGCGCGCCGGGGAATGGTTCGACCTGATCGCGCAGCTTGGCCAGCGCATCGGCCAGATCAACCGGCAGCAGGTCGCGGCGCGTGGACAGCACCTGCCCGAACTTGACGAAGATCGGCCCCAGTTCGGTCAGCGCCAGGCGCAGGCGTTCGCCGCGTGGCAGGCCGCGTGCATCGCGCGCGCGCGGCAGCAGCGCGGCCAGCAGCGCCAGCGGTCGATACAGGCGTGTGCCCTGCGCGAACTCGTGCAGACGCCAGCGCAGCGCGATCACCAGCACGCGCAGCAGCCGCGGCGTCGAGGACAGCGCGCTCATCGGCGCGCGCCTTCGAGGCGCGCACGCAAGGCTTCAAGACGCGCGGCGTAGCGTTCGCTGCGCTCGCGCACGCGGTCCACTTCGTCGAGAAAATCCGCGATCTCCTCGCGCGCCGGGGTCAGCCGCGCCTCGTCGCGCAACCACGCGGCGCCATCCTCGACGCCTTGCGCCGCGAACGTGCGTGCGTGCGTCAACGCGCCCAGCAGCGCGCGCGCCAGCGGCACGCCCAGCACTTCGCCGAAGCGCGCGGCGAACGCGGCTTCGAGATCCGGCTGATAACCGCGCGCGAGTTTTTCCAGGCGTCGCGCCAGATCGGCGTCGCCGGACAGATTCACCGCGCCCGGCGGCAGCGCGCCGTCGCCTTTCAGCGCGGCGGCGACGAGGCTGGCCGGACGCAGCTTCACTTCCAGCTCGGCCGTGTCCGCCGGGCCCACGCGCAGGCGCCCGTCCCGCACATGCAGGCGCAGCGCCAGTGGCGGTTGCTGCAGGCGCACGCACACGCTGCGCCCATCCAGCGCGGCCAGCGCGTCGCGGCTGTCGGCATCCAGCGCCAGCGCGCGATTCAGGGCTTCTTCCAGGGTGCGCCCGAGCAGGCGCTTCAGCGGCGCCGGCAGCAGCGCATCGAGTGTGGATTCGGACATGCGCGGATTGTAGCCCGCGTCCCGCGTGGCTCGCGTGCCGGCCATGCGCGGGATCGATCGCGGCTCACACCGCGCCGGCGTAGCCGAGTTGGCGCCACGCCGCGTACACCGTCACCGCCACGGCGTTGGACAGATTCAGGCTGCGGCTGCCCGGCACCATGGGCAGGCGCAGGCGGCGTTCGGCGGGTACGGACGCCAAGACATCCGCCGGCAGACCCTTGCTCTCGCTGCCGAACAGCAGCGTATCGCCGGCGGCGAATTGCACCTGATCGGGATGCGCGTGGCCCCTGGTGGTCAGCGCGAACACGCGCGGCGCGCCCAGCGCGGCGAGGCAGGTCTCCAGATCGGAGTGCACCGTGACGCGCGCGTACTCGCGGTAGTCCAGTCCGGCGCGGCGCAGCTTGGCGTCGTCCAGGGCGAAGCCCAGCGGCCGCACCAGATGCAGCGCGCAGCTGGTGTTGGCGGCCAGGCGCATGACATTGCCTGTGTTGGGCGCGATTTCGGGATGCACCAGGACGATGTGCAGCATGGCGGGCGCGCGGTTATTGCCCTCCAGGTGCAGGGCTTGCCACGGGTTGCGGCAGCGGCGGCAGTTGCGGGTGGTAATCGCGCCACGGCGCGTGCGTGTAGTGCGGCAGCGGATGCGCCTTGAGCTGCTGCAGCGCGATTTGCACCGCGCGCTGGAGCTGCGGATCCTGCCCCTCGCGCACCAGCTTCGGGTTCTGCCACACGGTCACATCCGGCGCGATGCCGTGGTTTTCCACCGGGAAATGTCCGTTGAGTCCTTCCACGGCGACGCGCGGCGCGGTGATGCCGCCGCCATCCATCAGTTTCGGATAACCGCCGATGCCGACCAGCCCGCCCCAGGTGCGCTCGCCGACCAGCGTGCCGACATGGTCCATCTTGAAGTACCACGGCAGCGCGTCGCCGCCGGAGCCGGAGAACTGGTTGATGATCATCACCTTGGGGCCGAAGATGGCCATCGGCGGCGCCAGCTGCGGGTGGCTCCAGCGGGTGACGACCAACGCCATGGGTTTGCGCTGCAGATACTGGATGATGTAGTCGGAAAGATCGCCGCCGTGGTTGAAGCGCTCGTCGATGATGACGCCCTGCTTGTCCACCTGCGAGAAGAAATAGCGGTTGAAATTCTTGTAGCCGCCCCACTCCGTATCCGGCAGATAGACGTAGCCCAGCTTGCCGCCGGAGAGCCGGTCGACCAGCCTGATGTTGTGGTCGATCCAGGCGACGTTGCGCAGCGCGTGCTCGCTGGGAATGGTCTTGACGACGATCTGGTGCGCGCCAGCCATGCCCGGCTGCGGTCCTACAGTCAACGTCACGTCCTTGTTGGCCAGGTTCTGGAATGCCTGGTAGATGTTGGCGTCGCCGCGGATCGGCAGGCCGTTGACCGCGAGCAGGTAATCGCCAACCTTGACCTTGAGCCCCGGCTGCGCCAGCGGCGCATACAGCTGCGGATTCCACGCGCCGCCGGTGAAGATCCGGGTGATGCGGTAGTGGCCGTGCTCGATGGCGTAATTGGCGCCCAGCAAGCCCACATGGATGTCCTGCATCTTCGGCTCGTGGCCGCCATAGATGAACATGTGACCGATCGAGAGATAGCCGGTCATCTCGCGGAACAGGAAACTGAGCCCGTCGCGGCTGGCGAGACCGGGCAGGTAGTGCGCGAATTCGGCCTCGGCCTGGTCGATGTTCAAGCCGTCGTATATGGGGCTGTAGAAAAACGCGCGTTCGATGCGCCAGGCGTCGCGATACATCTCGGCCCATTCCTCGCTGGGCACCACGAACACGCGCAGCGATCGCGTGGCCAGTTTCTCCGGCTTGGCCTTGGGCTTGGCGGCGGCGATGAACCAGTTGCTGCCGCGCTGATACAGCATCCTGGCGCCGTCGGCAGCGAGCCGGAAACTGGTGATGCCGCTGACCAGCGTGGCGGTCTTCTTCGAGGCCAGCTCGAAGCGTTCGATCGACACCGGCACGCCGAACGGCGTGACGTCCGACGGCATCGTCACCAGGGGCGCCTTCTGCAGATAGAGCACGCCGCTCTTGCCGGCTGCGAGGCCCACATAGTTGGCGGCGCTGATCGGCAGCGGCAGCGCGCGGGCCTGCAGGCCGCTGAAGTCGATCGCGACCGTCACCGCGGTTTTGCCGGTCTTGCCATCGACATGCCCGGCGCCGCCTGGGCCGGAAGGTTCAAACCCCGCATCCGGCGCCAGCGGCGAAGGCGTCCCCGGCAGCAGCGTGGCGGCGTACACGTGGCGCGTGACCGGCCGCTCCATGCCGCTCATTTCCCACAAGCCCGATGTCAGCGCGGTGTCGGTACTCGAGGTGAAGTACAAGTACTTGCCGTTGGCATCGAAGACCGGATCGCGGCAGTCGCTGCTGGCGTCGGTCACTTGCTGCGCGCGGGCAGCGGCCAGCGAGTAGATGAAGATCGCATGCAGGTAGTTGGGCATCACCTGCGAGTAGACGATCCAGCGGCTGTCCGGTGACCAGCTGGGATGGAAGTGCTGCAACGTGGCATAGCCATTGTGGGCGACCTTGATCGGGTGCGGATCATGCGCGGCCAGATCGACATACCAGAGATTCAGCTTTTGATCGCCGAACACCAGCTTGCGGCTGTCAGGCGACCAGGTCAGGCCGTAGTAGAAGGCATCCTTCTGGCCGAGCACGATGCGGCGCGGCGTGCCGGTGCCGTTCTGCGCACGGATGTACAGGTCGTATTCGCCCGCGCGGTCGGAGAAATAGGCGATCGAGCGGCCGTTGGGTGACCAGGCCGGATCGCGATCCATGACCCCGGGGCTGTGGGTGAGGTTGACGAAGCTGCCGTGCCGGGTGGGCACCGAAAGGATGTCGCCGTTGGCCTCGAACAGCGCGCGTACTCCGCTGGGCGAGATCGCGGCGTCGTCGATCAGCTTGGCGACGTTGATGAAACGCGGGCGCAGCTGCGGCAGATCCCCGGACACCGTCACCGCCAGCGCGCGGCTTTGGCCGCTGGCGAAGTCGTACACATGCAACTGGCCGAACTGCGAATAGACGATGCCGCCCGGCCCGGCGCTGGCCGAGGTGATGTCGAAGCCGGTGTTGTCGATCACGCGTCGCACCTGGCGGCTGCCCGTGTCGTAGGCGAACAGGGTGATCGGCCCGTCGCGGTCGGACAGGAAATACACCGTGTTGCCGACCCACATCGGATCGCTCTCGTTGGCGTTCAGGTCGGGAATGCGCACGACGCTCGAATCGGACAGCCGGGCCAGCCAGATCTGCGTGTGCTGCCCGCCCTTGTAGTACTTCCAGAACGGCTCCCACTGGAACTCCGGCACGTAGGCCAGGTGCGTGCCGTCGGCCGAGTACGAACCTTCCTCGGCCATCGGCAGCGGCAGTTCCCGGGGGAAGCCGCCGGTCACCGGAACGGTGAACAGCTGGTCCGGATCGGAATAGCTGTAACGGTGCGAGCGGAACAGCACCGCTTTGCCGTCTGGCGTCCAGCCGACCGCCACATTGGGACCGGGGTAATAGGTCAACCGGCGCGGCTCGCCACCGCTGGTCGGCACCACATAGACATCGGTGTTGCCGTCATAGGTTCCGGTAAAGGCGATCATCGAGCCATCCGGCGAGAAGATCGGCTTGGTCAGCATGTCCATGCCGCTGGCCAGCACGTGGGCCTGCCCGCCGGCGCGCGGCACTTCCCACAATTCGCCGCCATATTCAAAGGCGATCTGCGTCTTCGACAGCGTCGGATAACGCAGCAACAGCAATGGCTGCGCGGTGGCGGCGCGCGCCGCGTGGCCGCAACCGATCGCGACGAGGCACGCGAGCGCCAGCAACAATGCGTAAGTCCGATTGGACATGGACGACTCCCCTGCAGACAGGAACTGGCCCGCTGGCCTTTTGAAGCGGCGCAACTGACGGCAACGAGCGTCAGGCGCCATTCACGCCACGCTCAAGTGGACCACCGGCTACCCGCGAAGTTCCCCCCTCCAAGGTCGTGGTCACCCCCGTCGGCGGTCAAGCCGGCGGCTGTGCCACGGCTGGCGAGAACGACGCGCGATGGCATGCCATCGCGCCGCGTCCGGGCAGATCGGTCAGTCGCAGCGCCTGCGGTTCACGCGCCAGCCACGCGGCCGATTTCCCGCCCGACGTGGTGATGCCCTGGCCAGGATCGATGTCGTGCCACCACCAGCCGGGCGCCGCGCGATTGCGCTGCGATTCATCGAGGTTGCTGGATGTGCGGGAGAGCGACATGGATGCAATCCCGGCGCGCAGGCGAAGCGCGGATTGTCGGGCCTGCGCCTGCGCGCACCAGCACCGACCGCGCGTGCCGCGCGGCGTATCTCAGCGTGCGTGCTTGAGCCGGATCAGCGCCGAGATGTCCTCGTCGCCGTGGCCTTGCGCCATCAGTTGCGCATAGTCGGCCAGCGCCTTGTCGATGACGCTGTGGTCGCTGCCGGCGTCGCGCGCGATGCGCTGCACGATGCCCAGATCCTTGTGCAGCAGGGCCAGCTTGAAACCGACATCGAATTCGCCGCGCAGCATGCTTGCGCCGCGCTTGTCCAGAAACCAGTTGCCCGCGGCGCCCGCGGCCAGCGTCGGCAGCAGGCGTTCCGGCGCGAGGCCCAGCGCCGCGCCCAGCGCCAGACCTTCGCACACTGCCGCGGCGATGCCGGCGACCAGCACCTGATTCACCGCCTTGGTGGCCTGGCCGCTGCCACTGGGTCCCATCCAGGTGATGCGCGCGGCGTAGCACTCCAGCAGCGGCCGCGCGCGCTCCAGCACGGCCGCGTCACCGCCGACCATCACCGACAGCTTGCCGTTGCGCGCGCCCTCCACGCCGCCGGACACCGGCGCATCCAGAAAATGCGCGCCGACCTCGACCAGCATCGCCGCCGCGCGTTGCGCGGTTTCCGACGCCACCGTGCTGTGGTCGATCACGATCGCGCCCTTGCGCAAACCCGGGCGCAACGCCGCGACGCAGCCCAGCACATCGGCATCGGCGGTGACGCACATCGCGATCACATCGCACGCTGCGGCGAGCTGCGCCAGCGTGTCCGCAGCGGCCACGTCGAGTTCTGCGGCCAGCGCCTGCGCCTTGACCGCGCTGCGGTTGCCGACCGCCGCCAGCAGGCCGCGCGCGTGCAGATGACGGGCCATGGGCTGGCCCATGGCGCCCAATCCGATGAAACCTGCGCTGCGATGAGTCATGCGTGTCGTTCCGATCAAGGTTGATAAATGCGCGCGATTGGGCGAACCGTCCCTGGTGCGTGGCGCCATCCGCGTCGAAATCCAGCAGGCTTCATTGTGCGCGATGCGGCCCCGCGCTTGCTCAGCGCGCGGTGGCGCATGGGAAGATGCGCGCCACTGCCGCGCGTCGGCGCGGCGCCGAGGGAGTCGCCGCATGGCGTGGATTGAAAGCATTGACGAAGCCCACGCCGAGGGCGCGCTGGCCGCGTTCTATGCCGATCTGCGCGCGCGTCGCGGCCATTCCACGCCGATCCTCGAAGTGCAGGGTCTGGACCCGGAGGCGTTGCAGCAGCACCTGGTGCTGTATTCGCACCTGATGTTCGCGCCGGGCGGCTTGTCGCGCGATGAGCGCGAGATCATCGCGGTGGCGGTGTCGGCGGCCAACGGCTGCGGCGACTGCGTGCGCGAGCACCTCGAGCGCCTGCAGCACTACATCGAGGAGCCGGAAACGCTGGATGCGGTGCGCGCCGCGCCCGAGAACATCGCCGATGCGCGCCAGCGCGCGATCGCGCTGTACGCGCGCAAGCTCACCCTGCAACCGCATGCGATGCGCGTCGAGGACATCACCGCGTTGCACGCGCAAGGTCTGGACGATGCCGAAATCCTGCGCGTGAACCTGATCACCGCGTATTTCAATTTCGTCAACCGCATCGCGCAGGGCCTGGGCGTGGATGCGCACGCGCGGTGATACCCGCTCAAATTGTTGAGCCCGCGCCCACCCCCGCCGCGGCGCGCATGAGGCGATCGCGCACGCCGGCCCACTCGGGCGCGGCGGGCGGCCGCTCGACCAGCAGCATGCGCGCGCCGCGCGCATCCAGATCGCGCAGCGCCGCGTACAGCGCCCGCGCGTAAGCGGCCGCGTTCGCGGGCAGGCGCAGGCCGGCTTCGGGCGACACATCGAAACCGTGGCTCAGCAGCAGCGCGCCGGGTTCCTGCGCCTGCGCGAGTAATTCCTCGCGATCGAGCAGACGCAGCGGCGTGCGCGGCGCGTAGTGCGCCGCCAGGCTGCCGGATACGCGCGGGCTGTCGGCGGCGGCATGCTCGGCCACCGCCACGCCCAGCGCGGCTTCGAGCATCGCGCGCGTGATCGCGCCCGGGCGCAGGATGCGCGGCGTGGCGCCGCTCAAATCGAGGATGGTCGATTCGATGCCGACCGCGCACGGCCCGCCGTCGAGCACGCAGGGCACCACATCGCCGAACTCGGCGCGCACGTGCTCGGGTCGGGTCGGGCTGATGCGCCCGAAGCGATTGGCCGAGGGCGCGGCCAGGGCGCCGCCGAAGGCATCCAGCACGGCGCGCGCCAGCGGATGCGCGGGCATGCGCAGCGCCACCGTGTCCTGCCCACCGGTGACGGCATCGAGCACCCGCGCGGCGCGCGGCAGCACCAGGGTCAGCGGCCCCGGCCAGTAGCGCGCGGCCAGCATCCGCGCCGCTTCCGGCACGCTGCGCGCCCACTGCGCGAGCTGCTCCGGCGCGCCCAGATGCACGATCAGCGGATGCCCGGCCGGGCGCTGCTTAAGCGCGAACACGCGCGCCACCGCCGTGGCGTTGCCGGCATCGGCGGCGAGGCCGTACACGGTCTCGGTGGGCAGGCCGATCACTTCTCCGCGGCGCAACGCAGCCACGGCCTCGGCCACGTTGCAGGGCCGCGCCGCGTTCATGGCGCACGCGTGTTCATGGCGCCGGCGCGGGTTCGGTGGCGAGGTAGGTGTAGCCGTTCAGGCCCACCTCCAGTGCGGCCAGCAGCGGCGCGGCTCGTGCCGCGTCCACGCCGACCTCGGCTAGGCGCTGGCGATAGCCGGAGCGCAGCGCGGCAAGGTCGTAGCCGACGTACTCCAGCATCAGCGCGGCGCTGTCGCCGCGGCGCTGGTGGCTTAGCGCGGGCCGGCCATCGGCGCCGACGCGCACGTTCACCGCATCGGTGTCGCCGAACAGGTTGTGGATGTCGCCGAGAGTTTCCTGATAGGCGCCGACCATGAAAATGCCCAGGCAATACGGCGCCTCGCCGTGTTCGGGCAGCGCGTGCAGCGGCAGGCTGACATCGATGCCGCCGGCGTCCACGTACTGATCGATGCGCCCGTCCGAGTCGCAGGTGAGATCGGCGATCACGCCGCGCCGTGTCGGCCGCGCATCGAGCCCGGCGATGGGCACGATCGGGAAGATCTGGTCGATGGCCCAGACGTCTGGGATCGACTCGAACACCGAGAAATTGACGAAGTACTTGTCGACCAATTTCTCGTCGAGTTCGTCCAGCAGCGCGCGGTGCGCGCGTTCCTGCGGATCGAGCCGCGCGCGCACCGCGTGGGCCAGCGCGTGGAACACATCATCCAGCGCCGCGCGTTGCGCCAGATCGAGCTGCCCCCGCGCGAACAGCGCCAGGCCCTCGGCATGGTGCTGCTGCGCCTCCAGATAAATCTCGGTGGGCGGACGCGCCGCCAGCTCGGCGTGCAGCGCGTGCAGATGGCGCAATACCGCGGGCGCATCGGCGGCCAGCGCGCCGCGCGCGCCGCGCGGCGCGGTTTCCACATCGCTGACGTTGGTGATCAGCACCGCGTGGTGCGCGGTCATGGCGCGCCCGGCCTCGGTGACGATGCGCGGCGGCGTCAGCGTGGCGCTGGCGCACAGTTCGGCCAGCGGCTGCACGATGGCCTGCGCGTATTGTTCGATGGCGTAGTTGATCGAGCAAGACGAGCGCGAGCGCGTGCCTTCGTAATCCACGCCGAGGCCACCGCCGACATCGATCCAGCGCAGGTTCACGCCCTGCTGCGCGAGCTGCACCAGGTATTGCCCGGCCTCGCGCATGCCCGAGGCGATGTCGCGCAGGTTGGACAACTGCGAACCCATGTGGAAGTGCAGCAGTTGCAGCGCAGCGCCCAGACCCGCCGCGTGCAGGCGCGCCAGCAGGTCCAGCAACTGGCGCGGGGTCAGGCCGAACTTGGCCTTGTCGCCGCCGGTGTTCTGCCACTTGCCGGCGCCCAGCGTGGCCAGACGCATGCGCACACCCAGCAGCGGCGTCACGCCCAGCGCGGCGGACTCGCGCATCACATGATCGAGTTCGGAGGGTTTCTCGATGACGATGACCGCATCCAGGCCCATGCGCCGGCCGATCAGCGCGAGGCGGATGTACTCGGCATCCTTGTAGCCGTTGCACACCACCAGGCTGCCCGGCTTGGCCAGCGCCAGCACCGCCAGCAGCTCGGGCTTGGAACCGGCCTCCAGACCGAAATCGGCGGCATCGCCGCCGGCGGCCAGTTCGCCGGCCACGCCGCGCTGCTGGTTGACCTTGATCGGATACACCGCGGTGTAGCCGCCGCCGTAGCCATGCGCATGCATCGCCGCGGCGAAGGCCTGCTGCAAATGCCGCCGGCGGTGGTGCAGGATTTCTGGAAAGCGCAGCAGCAGCGGCAGGCGCAGGCCCGCGCCGCGCGCCGCGGCCACGGCCTCGGTCAGCGCCAGCGCGGGGCCGTCGGCACCCTGCGGGTGCGCGCTCACGCGGCCAGTCTCGTCGATATCGAAATAGCCATCGCTCCAGTAAGGCATGGCATAGGTGTGGCGCGCGGCGTCGCGGTCCCAGCGTTCCGTCATGGCGGGCTCTCCCGTGGTCATCGAGTGGATGGCGTCGCAGCGGCGGGCCTGGACGCGCGGGCAACCTCGACCGGAAGCCTTGCACGCCGCGGGGTCGAAACCGCGCGTAGTGTAGCCGGCAGCGGCGCGGCCATCGCGAAGCGCGCACGGGCCCCGGCTACAATCGCGTTTCATTTTCGAGCGCGCCACTATGAGCGAGACCTGGTTCACCGAGCATCACGCCCCCAGCGGGTCGTCCATCGGCTTTCGCGTGCGCGCCAAGCTGCACGAGGAAAAGACGCCGTTCCAGACCATCGCCATTTACGACAGCACCGACTGGGGCAAGCTGATGGTGATCGACGGCTGCATGATGGTCACCACGCGCGACAATTTCCTGTATCACGAGATGATCGTGCACCCGGCGCTGTACACGCATGCGGCGCCGAAGCGCGTGGTGATCATCGGCGGCGGCGATTGCGGCACGCTGCGCGAGGTGCTGCGTCACGCCGAGGTCGAACACGCGGTGCAGGTGGAGATCGACGAGCGTGTCACGCGCCTCGCCGAGGAGCACTTTCCCGAGTTGTGCGCGGCCAACGGCGATACGCGCGCCGAGCTGCGCTTCGACGACGGCATCCGCTACATGGCCGAATGCGCGCCCGGCTCGGTGGATGTGGTGATCGTCGATTCGACCGATCCGGTCGGTCCCGCCGAGGGTTTGTTCAACGCGGCGTTTTATCGCAGTTGTTTCCGCGCGCTGGCCGATGGTGGCGTGCTGGTGCAGCAGTCCGAATCGCCGCTGGCGCATCTGCCGCTGATCCAGGCCATGCGCGCGGCCATGCAGCAAGCCGGTTTCGGGCCGCTGGCGACCCTGCCGTTTCCGCAGCCGTGCTATCCCACCGGCTGGTGGAGCTGCACGCTGGCGCGCAAGGGCGCGGCGGCGATCGAGTCCTTCCGCGAGGCCGACGCCGCGGCCAAGCCCTTCGCCACGCGTTATTACAATGCCGGCGTGCATCGCGCCGCGCTGATCGCGCCAGAGTTCCTGCGCGAGGCGCTGTGCGCCTGAGCGGGTCGTGCAATTGCCGCTGGCCACCTTCGCGTTTCTGCTGCTGCTGATCGCGATCGGGCGCTTGCTGGCGTTGCGGCGCGTGCTGCCCGAGCGCGCCGCCGACACGCTCAATCTGGTGGTGCTGTACGTCAATCTGCCGGCGATGGTGTTGCTGTACGCATCGCGTCTGCAGTTGAACCGCGCGCTGTTGGCGGTGGCGGCGATGCCATGGCTGCTGCTGCTGATCTCCGCCGCTGTCGTGTGGCTGCTGGCGCGCGCATTGCGCTGGCCACGCGCGGTGACGGGCGCGCTGCTGCTGACCGTGCCGCTGGGCAATACCTCGTATCTGGGTTATCCGCTGACGCGCGCCATCCTCGGCGCTGCGGCGCTGCCGTATGCGGTGGCCTACGACCAGTTCGGTTCGTTCCTGATTCTGTCCACGTACGGCGTGCTGATCCTGGCCTGGTACGGCCACGGCGTGCGCCCGCGGCCCTGGCACATCGCGCGCCGCGTGCTCACCTTTCCGGCGTTTCTGGCGCTGCTGCTGGCGCTGGCCATCGCGCCGACCCCGCTGCCGCACTGGCTGACCGCCGTGCTGCACCCGCTGTCCGTGGCGCTGCTGCCGCTGGTGGCGCTGGCGATCGGCGTGCAGCTCAAGCTCAAGCCGGATCGCGAGCATCTGGCCGCGCTGGGCACGGGTTTGCTGTTGAAAATGCTGGCGCTGCCGCTGCTGGCGCTGTCGCTGGCGCCGCTGCTGGGCCTGCACGGAGCGGCGGCGCATACGGCGGTGCTGGAGTCGGCGATGCCGCCGATGATCACCGCTGCGGCGCTGGCCTCGATGGCCGGGCTGACGCCGCGCCTGGCCGCGGCCATGGTCAGTTATGGCATCGTGCTGATGCTGTTGATCCTGCCGCTGGGCCTGCGCCTGCTGCACTGAGCGAATTTCTTCCCGCACCACACGACGGAGTCGCATCATGTCGCGTCAATACACTTTTTCACTGCTCGCCACGGCGCTGCTCAGCCTGGCGCCGCTAGTCGGAGCCGCCCCCGCGCCCGCGGCCAGCAGCGCGCCGCCCGCGCGCGCGTCATTGCGACAGTTCGAGCACGATGTGCTCAGCATCGTCGCGTTGCGCAGCGAGGCGGACCGCCTCGCCGGCGCCGCGGTGCTGGCGCGCGCGGTGCCGGACTTGCCCACGGTACTGACCTATCAGACTTTCCTGGCGCGCGCGAAAGCCGCGCCCGGCGCCGGCGCCGCCGAGCAGTGGGAGGCGGTGGGC
>NZ_JBTSRB010000022.1:0-45520 GCF_054637675.1 Metallibacterium sp. | reverse complement strand
GAGCCTGCCGAAGACGCGCTCGGGCAAGATCATGCGCCGCATCCTGCGCAAGATCGCCGAGAACGCCCCCGATCAGTTGGGCGACATCTCGACCCTGGCTGATCCCTCGGTGGTGCAGAGTCTGGTCGGGGAACGGCTGATCCAATGAGCGGTCCGGCCGCCATGGATCCGGCGCGCGGCGCGGTGACCGACGGCGCAACGGTCCCGCGCGAGGTCTTGATCGCTGACGATCATCCGCTGTATCGCGACGCCCTGACCAGCGCCGTGCAGGGCGCATTGCCCGGCGCGCAGGTGCACGGCGCCGACAGCGTGCCGACGTTGCTGGCGCTGATCGAGGCGCACCCGCAAGCCGATCTGCTGCTGCTGGACCTGCACATGCCGGGCGCGCGCGGCTTCTCGGCGCTGGCGCACATCCGTGGTCAGTATCCCGGGCTGCCGATCGTGGTCGTCTCGGCGCACGAAGAGGCGGCCGTGGTTCGTCGCGCCCTCGCGCACGGCGCGTCCGGCTATCTCGCCAAGTCGGCGGCGGGCGAGGACATCGGCGCCGCAGTGCGCGCCGTGCTCGCCGGCGAGGTATGGGTGCCGGCCACAATGACCCCCGGACAAACCGAACTGAAGCCTGACGAGGCCGCCGTGGCGGCGCGCATCGCCGAGTTGACGCCGCAGCAATTTCGCGTGCTCGGCATGATTGCCGAAGGCTTGCTCAACAAGCAGATTGCCTACGAGCTCGGCGTCTCCGAGGCGACGATCAAGGCACACATGACCGCAATCATGCGCAAGCTAGGTGTGTCCAATCGCACACAGGTCGCACTGGCCGCGAGCCAGTTGGCGCTGGATCAGACGCCGCTGCCCCTGCTGCCCGACGAAGACTGAAGCACCGCGGCGCGCGCGGCGACGGCACGTCGCCGTGTCGTGTCGGCACGCGCCAGCGCGGCCAGCAGCGCGCGCAGGACGGCCGGCTTGATCGGCTTCAGCAGCACCGGTACGCCCAACGCACGGGCACGCGCCTGCAACTCGTTACTGCCGTCGGCGGTGAGTAGTGCGGCCGGTAGCCGTTCGGGATACCGCAGACGCAGGTTCCGCAGCACATCCAGCCCGTCCGCATCGGCACCGAGATGCAAGTCCAGCAGCAGCAGGTCCGGCACGCGTTCGGCGAGCGCGATCTCGACCTCCGCGATGCCGGTGGCGGTACGGCAGCGCACCCCCCAGCGAACGAGTAGTGCGCTCATGCCCTCGAGAATCGTGGGATCGTTGTCCAGGCACAGCACGTCCAGATCCAGCGTGTGCGCGAAAGGCGAGGCTTCGCCGCCGACCGGCGCCGTGCGCGGCAGCACAGCCACGCCCTCGGCACGCGCCACGCTGACCATGAAGCCGCTGCCGCGCCCGGGCGTGGAGGCGAGCTCGAGCCGGTGGTCGAGGATGGTCGCAATGCGCTCGCAGATCGACAATCCAAGCCCGAGGCCGCGTTCGCCCCAGGGCGAGGGCTGATCGAGGCGCTGGAATTCGGCGAAGATCAGCCGCTGCTGCTCCGGCGCGATGCCGGGGCCGGTGTCCCAGACCTCGATGCGCACGCCGGCGCCGCGCCGGCGCGCACCCAGCAGCACGCCGCCGTGCGGGGTGTAGCGCAACGCGTTGGACAGCAGGTTCTGGATGATGCGGCGGAGCAACTGCGGATCGCTGCGTACCAGCAGCCGCGTCTCGCGCACGCGCAGGGCGAGACCGCGCTGCGCCGCCAGCACCGCGTACTGCGCCTTCAGTGAAGCAAACAGCTCGCCCAGCGCGACCGCACCGATTTCCGGGTGGTAGCGGCCGGCGTCCAGATGCGAGGCATCGAGCAGCCCCTCGAGCAGATCCTCGGCGGCGCGGAAGCTGGTCTCGATGCGTTCGCCCAGATGCGCCGCCTCACGATCCAGATCCGGCTGCTGACGCAGTGCCGCCGTGAACAGGCGCGCAGCGTTCAGCGGTTGCAGGAGGTCATGGCCGGCGGCAGCAATAAAACGGGTCTTCGACAGATTGGCAGCCTCGGCCTCGCGCTTGGCGTGCTCCTGCGCGGCCAACGCCTCGCTGAGCTGCACCGTGCGTTCGGCGACGCGCTGCTCGAGCGTTTCGTTGGCTTCAATCAGGGCAAGCTCGACCCGCTTGTAGGCGGTAACGTCGGCATACGTGGTGACATAGCCGCCCCCTGAGAGCGGGATGCCGCGCATCTCGATCACGCGGCCGTCCGTGCGCACGCGCTCGAACACGTGTGGCGAGCCGGCGTGCATGTGGCGGATGCGCTTGGCGACGTGTTCGGACACCTCGCCCGGACCGCATTCGCCGCGTTCGGCGTTGTAGCGGATCAGCTCGGCCACCGACTGACCGACGAATACCAGCCCCGGCGGATAGTCGAAAAGCTCGAGATAGCGGCGGTTCCAGGCCACCAGGCGCATCTCGGCATCGACCACGCTGACCGCCTGCGCGATGTGCTCCAGCGTGGATGACAGCAGGCCGCGGTTGAAGCGCAGTTCCTGCGAGGCCTCGTCAAGCAGGGCCAGCACTTCGGCAACGTCGAGCCCGCTGCCGGACAGCGCCGACATCAGCAGACGTCGCGCCGAGGCCGCGCCGACCGCGCCGGCCAGCACGCGCTCGGTGTACTGCAGCAGCGCGCGATCCGCGACCGCGGAGGGCGCGAGCATGGCCTGACTCCCTTGCGCGTAGTCCTCGAAGGCGCGCACCGCGCCGCGCTCGCCGAGGATGCGTTCGGCGATCGCGCGCAGATCGGCGACGGTGATCCGTCCGCGCCAGTCACCGGCTGTCGACAGGGATGCATCAAGCGCGGGCTGTTCGAGGAAGTCCTGTCCGCGCAGGCGATCCTCCAGGCTGGGGCGGAACCGCAACGAGACGAACACCAGTGCCGCCACGTTCACCAGCAGTGACCATGCCGTGCCGTGGGTGACCGGATCCCAGCCCGAGAGGTTGAACAACGCCAGCGGCCGCAACCAGTCGATGCCGAACGGGCCCTGGCGCACCCATCCGGCAGCAAACCAGTGCGCCTGCGCCAGCGCCGGCAGCAGCAGCGTATAGATCCAGACCGCGAAGCCGCCGATCAGCCCGGCATAGACACCGGCACGACTGGCGCCGCGCCAGTAGAGCGCCGCGAGCATGGCCGGCGCGAGCTGCGCCACCGCGGTGAACGACAGTAGGCCCAGCGCGGCGAGATTTTCGCGGTCGGATAGTCCGCGGTAGTAAGCGTAGGCCGCCGCGGCCAGCAACAGGATCGCCGCGCGTCGCACCGCGAGCACGACGCGGGAAAGGTCGCTGCGCTGCTCCAGATGCAATGCGCGCACGCGCAACAGCGCCGGCATCACCAGATCGTTGCTGATCATCGTTGCCAGCGCCACGCTGGCGACGATGACCATCCCCGTCGCCGCCGAAAACCCGCCGACGTAGGCCAGGATGGCCAGCGCACGGTTGTTCTGTTGCAGCGGCAGCAGCAGCGACCAGGCATCGGCCTGACCGCGGTCGCCGGCCAGCAGAACGTTGCCGGCAGCGGCGATCAGCGGCACTGCCAGCACGATCAACAGCAAGTACGTGGGGAAGATCCAGCGTGCCGTGCGCAGATCGTCCGGATGCTCCGACTCGACGATGGTCACCTGGAACTGGCGCGGCAGGGTGATGCCGGCGAAGAAGGCCAGCAGGCATTGCGCCAGGAAGTCTGGAGGCAATCCATCACGGGGGACGGTGGTGACGGTCTGCGCGTAACTCGCGATCAGTCCGGGTCCGTGGCGCAGCGCGAACAGCGCCACCGCGAGAAAGGCCAGCAGCTTGATCAGCGCCTCGACTGCGATCGCCAGCATCATGCCGTGGTGATGCTCGGTGGCGTCGATCGCGCGCGTGCCGAAGAGGATCGCGAACACCGCCAGCAGCAGCGCGACCCACAGCGCGCTGTCGGTGATCAGGGCACCGGACGAGTGACTGCCGGCGAGAACCACCACCGATTGCGACACCGCCTTGAACTGCAGCGCGATGTAGGGCACCGCCGCGATCACCGCGATCACCGTGATCAACGCGGCCAGTCCCGGCGAGCGGCCAAAGCGCGCGGCAATGAGGTCGGCAATGGACGTCAGGTTGCGGCGCTTGGCAATCCGCTGCACGCGCCCCAGCAGACCGTACCCGAGCGTAAACAGCAGGATCGGCCCGAGATAAATCGGCAGGAAGGCCAAACCGCTGCGCGCGGCTGTGCCGACAGCGCCGTAAAAGGTCCATGCCGAGCAGTAGACCGCCAGCGACAAGCTGTAGATCAACGGCTGCAGCGCGGTGCGCGCCGGGTAGACCGGCCTGCGGTCTCCCCACCAGGCCAGCGCGAACAGCATGCCGGCATACGCCAGCGATACCAGCAGCAATACGCCGCCTGCGATCATGCCCCCTCCGCCAGCCCCGTCGGCCGTGAGCTTGCTCTCCCTGCGCGACCGGGGTGGCAGTGTAACCGGTGCGTCTGGCGCCGGTTGGCCGCGAGCCTGCTCGTCCTTGCCAGCGCCTTGCGAAGCGCCTGTTGCAGCCGCTCGACTCGGCCGCCGCCGCAGAACCCCTTCCAGGCAGGCGGCGGCTGCCGCATTGCGGCAGCCGAGCGCGAGCGCTTCGACTTAAGTGGAATAGCTATCGTGGATTCTACAACTCATAATTTTCAAATGCTTCGTCGTGACGTTCATCGCGGCAAGCATTACTGCGATCACCCGAGGGGACATCCGATGAAACGTAATCGTTTATTTCTGGCCTTGACCATGTGCTTTGGGCTTGCCGCGGCCGGCCCAGTGCTCGCAGCCCCCGCCCACAAGCGCAGCGCAGATCAAGCGTTGCGCGCCATGATCGACAAGCAGCAGAAGCAGCTTGATCAGCAGCAGCAGGATCTGCAGATGCTGCGTGACAAGCTCAAGCAGATGGAGAGCGAACAGGCGCAGCAGCAGACGCAGATCCAGGCTCAGGCCAGCGCGCCACCGGCGCCGGCGCCGAAGCTGGAGAAACAGGTGTTCAGCAGCGGCCCGGGCGTCTCGGTGTCCATGCACGGCTGGGTCGACGCCACCTTCTTCCACCAGGACAAGAGTTTCATCTACGGTAACGGGCAGAACGCCGAATACCCGCAGCCGGGCACCACCGGCTCACTCAGCGGTGGCGACGTGCGCAACACGCGCTTCTGGTTTGACTTTGCCGGCCCCGCGCTGGCCAACGGCTGGACCGGCGGTGGTCATCTAGAGATGGACTTCTTTGGCGGCTTCAACGGCGCCGGCCCTTACAGCCAGGAGCAGGCCACGCCGCGCCTGCGACAGGCTTACATAGTTCTTGCCAATCCGGGCAATGGCAGCACGATACAGATCGGCCAGCAATGGGATCTGATGATCGGGCTCGACAATATCCCGGTCTCCCTGTCGCACATCGCCTTCCCGTTGGGTCTTGGCGCGGGTCTGATCGGTTGGCGCTTCCCCGGCGTGGTGTGGATGCAGGATCTCAACCACGGCGCCACTGGTCCGCAGTGGCGGCTCGACCTGGGCGTCTTCCAGGGCCAGTGGAACGGACCGGGCAACGATGTCAACTACCTGACCGCCGGCAACGCCGGATTCAAACCGCAACTCGAGGCGCGCCTGCACGTGCAGGACAAGGACTGGCTGGCCTACGCCGTGGTGCATTACAGTCAGGTCAGTCTCAGTGGAGTGGGCGGCACCGCGCCAACCCCGATTGCCTCCGGGATCAACACCGAAGCGTTCGAGGTCGGCGCCAGTTGGCATCCCGGTCCTTGGCTGTTCCACGGCAACCTCTACAGCGGCAAGGGCCTCGGTCAGATGTTCGGCACCATGACCCAGTTCGGCAACATCAAGGAGACCGGCGGCTGGCTGCAGGTGGGCTACAACCTCACCCCGCATTGGAGCGCCAACGCGTTCTACGCGTACGGCAAGCCCAATACGCATGACGTGATCACCTGGATGGGCCATGGATCATCCGGCTACCTCGAAAACCGCCAGGCAGTGGCGAGCCTGCTCTATAACGACGGCCCTTATGGTCTCGGCATCGAGTGGCTCCACGACTGGCTGAACTACACGACCACCGGCCTCAACCGCAATAGCATCAGCGGCAACCAGATGAACTTCAGCGCGATCTACCACTTCTGACCCTGACCCACCATGCCCCCCCCGGTCGCTTCGCGCGGCCGGTAGGTCAATGCAAACCTGACGGAGTCCTTCCATGACGACAAGCCAACCGTCTTCCGGCATTCACCCGCGCCTGTGGTGGCGGCTGCTGCTGCTGGTGCCGATCGTCGCCGTCCTCTGGGTGCCTTGGTACAACCACCTGGATCCGCGCTTCATCGGCATCCCGTTCCTGTACTGGTACCTGCTGATGTGGGTGCCGCTGAGCGCGGTGTGCTCGGCGGTCGTGTACTTCAAAACGCGTGACCTGACCTGAGGGGGAATCCGTCATGCAATGGAGCACACTGATCGTTTTTCTGGTGTTGTTCGTCCTTGTCACCGTGCTCGGCTTCGTCGCCGCGCATTGGCGCAAGGGTGACCTCGACCAGCTGCACGAATGGGGTCTGGGCGGGCGCCGTTTCGGCACTCTGGTCACCTGGTTCCTGATGGGCGGCGACCTGTACACCGCGTACACCTTCATCGCCGTGCCCGCGCTGGTGTTCGGCGCCGGTGCGATCGGCTTCTTCGCCGTGCCCTACACGATCATCGCCTACCCGATCGTGTTCGCGGTGCTGCCACGGCTGTGGTACGTGGCGCACAAGCACAACTATGTCACCGGTGCCGACTTCGTCCGCGGCCGCTACGACAGCCCGCTGCTGGCGTTGCTGGTGGCGCTCACCGGCATCCTCGCGACCATGCCCTACATTGCCCTGCAGCTGGTGGGCATGGAGGTGGTGATCTCGGCGCTCGGCTTCCCGATGAGCGGCTGGACCGCCGACCTGCCGCTGATCGCCGCTTTCGTGGTACTCGCCGCCTTCACCTACACCAGCGGCCTGCGCGCACCGGCCCTGATCGCGATCGTCAAGGACACCCTGGTCTACATCACGGTGATCGCCGCGGTGGTGATCATCCCGATGCAGTTGGGCGGGTTCGGCAAGATCTTCGCTGCCGTGCCGCCGGCCAAGCTGCTGCTGGCCGTGCCGACGGGACAGAGCCTGGGCATGTACAGCGCGTTCGCCACCCTGGCTCTGGGTTCGGCGCTGGCGTTGTTCGTCTATCCGCACGTGCTGACCGGCGTGCTGTCGGCCAAGAACCCGCGCACGCTAACCCGCAACATGGCCTTCCTGCCGGCCTACAGCCTGGTGCTGGGTCTGCTGGCGCTGCTCGGCTTCATGGCGCTGGCGGCGGGCGTGGACAAGGTTCCGCAGTACGCGCCGTTCTTCAAGCAGTACGCCAACAGCTTCGCCGTGCCGGCCCTGCTGATGCACAGCTTCCCCGGCTGGTTCGTCGGCGTCGGCTTCGCCGCGATCGTGATCGGCGCGCTGGTGCCGGCGGCGATCATGTCGATCGCAGCCTCCAACCTGTGGACGCGCAGCATCTACCGCGCCTACATCAACCCGCACTGCACCGAGGCGCAGGAAGCAAGCCAGGCCAAGCTGGCCTCGCTGGTCGTCAAGTTCGGCGCGCTGGTGTTTGTGCTGATACTGCCTGCGACCTACGCGATCCAGTTCCAGTTGCTCGGCGGCATCTGGATCATCCAGATCCTGCCGGCGCTGGTGTTCGGCCTGTACACGCGCTGGTTCCATCGCTACGCGCTGGCGCTGGGCTGGCTGGCCGGCATGGGCGTGGGTACGGCGATCGCGGCGCATCTCAAATTCGCCAGCTCCATCTATCCGTTGCACGCGTTCGGCTACGCCATACCCGGTTATGCGGCGCTGTATTCGCTGATCCTCAATATCGCGGTTGCAGCGGTGCTGACCGTCGTGCTGCGGCTGCTCGGCGTGGCCGGCGGCCAGGACCAGACCGTGCCCGGCGATTACCGCGCCCAGCCGAGTCACGGGGCCAACGACGGCCAGTTGGCGGCCCCGCCGCCCATGCTGTAAGCCGGCGGCGACCACGCCCAGCCTGGCCACGCGGGGCGGCTGATCGGCTGTCTGCCCCTGTCGGCCACAGGTGCTGGTGGGGGTTCGACTTGGCGACCGTCTCTCAAGCACGCTCGGCGTGGCCGTCGGTGCGCCGACGCTGACAGACGGCGCGCACGGGAAGCCCCATCTTGCCCGCCATTGGCCATGGGCTTCTTTTCAGCCACAGCGGCGAGATCGTTTTCCGGCGCGGTTTTACTGACTGGCTCGCCACCACGTCGCTGCCGGGCTCACCTCACGGGGGTAAACTTTCGTGCTGGGCACAGGTCTGTTGTGCCATCCCATTCCTGCCACGGAACCTCCATGAACGCGCTAGCCCAGAGTGATCGCTCGATGTCGCATATGGCCCTGATCAAGGAAGTCGCCGGCAAGCTGGCGGTGCAGCACAAGCAGCTCGGTGCGCCGTTCGCACAGGTGCTGCTCGGGCGCGTGGCCGACAGCGAGTTGTCTTCGCGGCCGGCCGATGACTGGGCGGCGCTAGCCACGCACCTGCTGGGCTTCATGCGCGAGCGCCGCGCCGGTCAGGCACGCGTGCTGGTGCACAAGCCCGAAAGCGATGGGCAGGGTGGGGAGAACCTGTTTACCGCAATCAGCATTCTCACCGACGACATGCCGTTTCTGGTCGACTCGGTGAGCATGGCGGTGCGCGCCGAGAACCTCGACACCCATACCCTGCTGCACCCGGTGCTGAGCGTTCGTCGCGATGCCGGCGGCAACCTGCTTGAATTGGACGAGGGCGGCGCGGCCGAATCGCTGATGTATCTGGAGATCGACCGTCTCGCCGATGCCAGCGAAGTGATGCGCCTGCGGGTCGCGATCGAATCGGCGCTGAGCGATGTGCGCGCTGCGGTGGCGGACTGGGCGGCAATGCGCGAGCGCATGCTGGAGATCGCCGCGCAGTTGCCGCGGCAGCCGGGCATGGACACGGCCAGCGTGGGCGAGGCGCAGGAGTTCCTGCGCTGGGTAGCGGCTGACAACTTCACCCTGCTCGGTTATCGCGAGTACGAGGTAGCCACCGAGGGCGGTGACGAGGTGCTGCGCGCGATCGCGCATTCGGGCCTGGGCATCCTGCGTGAGCGCGAGCGTTCGCACGCACCGCGCTCGCTGAAAAGTCTGGTCGCCAGCGGCCTGCCGCAATCCGGCGCGCCACAGACGGTGATCCTGACCAAGACCAATGCGCGCGCCACCGTGCATCGTGCCGGGTACATGGATTACATCGGCGTGCTGCGCTTCGATGCCAAGGGCAAGCCGGTGGCGGAGCAGCGTTTTCTTGGCTTGTTCACTTCCTCGGCCTACACCGCGCGCCCGCAGGAGATTCCGTTGGTGCGTCAGCGCGTCAGCGCGATTCTGCAACGCTCCGGCCTGCGCCGCGATTCGCATTTGGGCAAGGCGCTGCGTCACATTCTCGAAACCATGCCGCGCGACGAATTGTTCCAGGCCAGCACCGAGGAGCTGGAAGCCACGGCGATGGGTGTGTTGGGCCTGGCCGAGCGCGCGCGCCCACGCCTGTTCCTGCGCGCCGATCGTTACGCGCGCTTTTATTCGTGCCTGATCTATCTGCCGCGCGAGCGCTTCAGCGAAGGCGTGCGCGAGCGCCTTGAGCACATGCTACGCGATTCGCTCAGCGGCGATCGCATCGACTCGCAGGTGCTGGTGGATGAATCGCCGCTGGCGCGCCTGTACGTCGTGGTGCGTCCGCGCGCGGGCGCGCACGTGCAAGTGGATGTCGCCGCGCTGGAACAATCGGTCGCCGCGCTGTCGCGCAACTGGCACGACGATCTGCGCGAAGTGCTGATCCATCGTCACGGCGAGGAAAAAGGTTTGCGCCTGGCCAACCGTTTTGGTCGGCTGCTGCCCACCGATTACATCGATGACGTCGGCGCCGAACTGGCCGCAGACGACGTGCAGCATCTTGCCGGCCTGCGCGGCGCCGACGATGCCGCGATCACGCTGTATCGCGTCGGCGACAGCGGCGCGCTGCGCTTCAAGATCATCCACTTCGGCGCGCCAGTACCACTGTCCGATGCGCTGCCGATGCTGGAAAACCTCGGCGTGCGCATCAGCGCCGAGCACCTGCTTGAGCTGGAAATGCACGGCACGCCGGTGACCATGCATGATTTCGATCTGGCCGAGCCGGTCGGGCTGGCGTTCCCGGTCGCGAGCGTTGCCGCCCCCTTTGCTGAAGCCTTCGCCGCGATCTGGCGCGGGCAGGCCGAGAACGACGGCTTCAATCGCCTCGTGCTGGGCGCGCGTCTGGATTGGCGCCAGGTCGCGGTGTTGCGCGGCTACTGCAAGTACCTGCTGCAGGTCGGGCTACCGTATTCACAGCCATACATGGAGGAGGTGATCGGGCGCTATCCGCTGATCGCCGGACTGCTGATCGAGCTGTTCCTGGCCAGGTTCGATCCGCGCCGCGAGCGGCACGACGCCGCCGCGCAGGCGCAGTTCAAGGTCGAGCTTGAAGCGCTGGTCGATGCCGACCTGCGCCAGCGCAATCCCGCGCTGATCGAGAATCTGGTGCAGGCCATGGCGCTGCCGCGCGCCGAGCAGGTCGCGCGCATCGAACAGGCGCTGAAAGCCGCGCTGGACGATGTACAAAGTCTCGATGACGACCGCATCCTGCGTTTGTTCCTGGGCGTGGTGCGCGCCACGCTGCGCACCGGTTATTTCCAGCGCCCTGGTGGCGCGATGCGCGAGTACATCAACTACAAGTTCGATTGCGCGCGCGTGCCCGAACTGCCCAAGCCGCGGCCGTACCGCGAGATTTTCGTCTACAGCCCGCGCGTCGAGGGCATCCATCTGCGCTTCGGTCCGGTGGCGCGCGGTGGTCTGCGCTGGTCCGACCGGCGCGAGGATTTCCGCACCGAGGTACTGGGCCTGGTCAAGGCGCAGATGGTCAAGAACACGGTGATCGTGCCGGTGGGTTCCAAGGGCGGTTTCTTCGTCAAGCGCCCGCCCGTCGGTGGCGATCGCGAGGCGCAACTGGCCGATGGCATCGCCTGCTACCGTCTGTTTGTCAACGCGCTGCTGGACATCACCGACAACATCATCGAGGGCGCGATCGCGCCGCCAGTCGATGTGGTGCGGCACGATGGCGATGATCCGTATCTGGTGGTCGCCGCGGACAAGGGCACGGCCACGTTCTCGGATATCGCCAACAGCATCTCCATCGAGCACGACTACTGGCTGGGTGACGCGTTCGCCTCGGGCGGCTCCAACGGCTATGACCACAAACGCATGGCGATCACCGCGCGCGGCGGCTGGGAGTCGGTGAAGCGCCACTTCCGCGCGCTGGGCCGTAATTGCCAGCGCGAAGATTTCACCTGCGTCGGCGTGGGCGACTTGTCCGGCGATGTGTTCGGCAACGCCATGTTGCAGTCGCGGCACATTCGTCTGCTGGCCGCGTTCGATCACCGCGATATTTTTCTCGATCCCAATCCCGACGCTGCGCGTTCGTTCGTCGAGCGCGAGCGCATGTTCAAGCTGCCGCGTTCGAGCTGGCAGGACTATGACAAGAGCACGATCTCCAAGGGCGGCGGCATCTGGCCGCGCAGCGCCAAGTCGATCCCTGTGTCGCCCGAGGTGCGCGCCGCGCTGGGCATCAGCGATGAGGTCGAGCACATGGCACCGACCGATCTGTTGCGCGCGATCCTCAAGGCGCCGGTGGACCTGTTCTGGAACGGCGGAATCGGTACTTACGTGAAGGCCAGCAACGAAACCAACGCCGACGTCGGCGACCGCGCCAACAATGCCATTCGCCTGAATGGCAACGAGCTGCGCTGCAAGATCGTCGGTGAAGGCGGCAATCTCGGCCTGACCCAGCGCGGGCGCATCGAGGCGGCTTTCCATGGTGTGCAGATGAACACCGATTTCATCGACAACTCGGCCGGCGTGGACACCTCGGATCACGAGGTCAATATCAAGATCCTGCTCAACGATGCCGTGCAGCGCGGCGAACTGGACGAGGCCGCACGCAATCGCCTGCTGCCCGGCATGACCGACGAGATCGCGCGTCTGGTGCTGTGGGACAACTACCGCCAGAACCAGGCCATCAGCCTGATGGAGCACATGGCGGTCAAGCGTCTGGGCTCGTTCGGGCACCTGATCCGCACGCTGGAAGCCGAGGGTACGCTGGACCGCGCCATCGAGTTCTTGCCCAGCGACACCGAACTCGCCGAGCGCAAGACGCGCGGCCTCGGTCTCACCCGTCCGGAGCTGGCGATCCTGCTGTCCTACGACAAGATCAAGATCTACCAGCAGTTGCTGGACTCGGACGTACCCGAGGACGCTTACCTCGCGCGCGAGCTGGTGCGCTATTTTCCCGAACCGCTGCACGCTCCCTACGCCGCGCACATGCAACGCCATCGCCTGAAGCGCGAGATCATCGCCACCGCCGTCACCAACACCCTGGTCAACCGCATGGGCGCCAGCTTCATGCTGCGCATGCAGGAGGACACCGGGCAGGGCGCGGCCGCCGTGGCCAAGGCCTTCACCATCGCGCGCGAGGTCATGCAGGCACGCGAGCTGTGGGCCGAGATCGAGGTGCTGGACGGCACCGTCACCGACGCGGTGCAGATCGAAGCAGTGCTCGCGGTGTGGGAACTGGTGCGCAACCTCACGCGCTGGTTGCTCAACCGGCCGGGCGCGGCGCTGGACATCGCCGCGCAGGTCGAGCGCTATGCCGCCGGCTTCGCCGAGGTGCGCGCCGCCATCCCACAAAGCCTGCCCGAGCCGGGCGCCAAGGCGCACGACGAACTGGTGCAGCGCTGGCTGCAGGCGGGTCTGCCGCGGCCGCTGGCCGAGCAGCTGGCGGCGCTGCCGACGCTGGGTCTGGCGTTGGACGTGGTGGAAGTGGCGCACGACAGCAGCCAGGCCATCGCCCGCGTGGCGCATACGTTCTTCGAGCTGGGCGCGGCGCTGGAGCTGGACTGGATGCGCACCCGCATCGAGGAACTACCCGTTGAAAGCCGCTGGCACGCGCAGGCGCGCGGCGCGCTGCGCGACGAGCTGGCGCACCAGCACCGCCAGCTCGCGGTGCAGGTGCTGGGCAGCGGGCTCGGCGTCGAGGCGTGGCTGGGCCGCGACGATGCCGGCCTGCGCTACACGCTGACCATGCTCGGCGAGATCCGTGCACTGCCGCTGGATTATCCGATCGCCTCGGTCGCGGTGCGGCGCTTGGCGCAACTGGCGCAGGCCGGCGTCGCGTGAACCACGCGCGGCGCAAACCGATGGCGATGGCTATGCGCGCGTGAGCACGCACATCGCTTTTCTGGCCAACCCATCGGCTGAGGCGCAGCGCGCACGCGCCGAGCTGATCGCGCGCTACGGCGAGGTGGCGCCGCAACACGCCAGCGTGCTGGTGGCGTTGGGCGGCGATGGCTTCATGCTGCGCACGCTGCACGCCATGCTCGACCTGCGTGTGCCAGTGTTCGGCATGAAGCTGGGCAAGGTCGGGTTTCTGATGAACCATTATCGTGCCGAGGATCTGCCCGCGCGGCTGGCGCGCGCGCACGCCACGCCGCTGGCGCCGCTGCACATGCGCGTGCAAACGCGCGACGGCGGCAGCGAGGAAGCGCTGGCTTTCAACGAGGTTTCGCTGCTGCGCCAGACCAATCAGGCCGCGCACCTGCAAATCGCGCTCAACGATCGCGTCAAGCTCGACGAGCTGATATGCGACGGCGCGCTGGTGGCGACGCCGGCCGGTTCGACTGCCTATAACCTCTCCGCGCACGGCCCCATCCTGCCACTGGACGCCAATGTGCTGGCGTTGACGCCGATCAGTCCATTTCGTCCACGGCGCTGGCGTGGCGCGCTGTTGCCGGTGAATACCCAGGTACGCATCGAGGTGCGCGAGCCCGAGCTGCGCCCGGTCAGCGCCACCGCCGATTTTCACGAAGTGCGCGACATCCGCAGCGTCGTGGTGCGCTCACAGTCCGAACACGCTGTGACCCTGCTGTTCGATCCCGAGCACAAGCTGGCCGAGCGCATTCTGGACGAACAGTTCGCGCTGTAAGCCAATCCCGCCAATTGTTCGGATTGGGGCGGCCCTGGTGACTGCCGTCCAGTGGGCAGGGCTGGTCGGTATCGACATGCGCCTATTCACGGAGCCATCCGCAACATGGACCACGCCGCATTCGCTGGTGAGCTGGTCCGAGAGCATGACGCGTCAGACCGGCCGCGTGCGTGAGCTGTTACAGGGGCGCGGGTGCAGCCTGACCCACACCCTTGAGACCTTGAATCCGGTGCTGCGGGGGAAGGGGGAGGTTACCGGTTCCCTACCCGATGTCCACCCGGCAGCAACGTCCGCCGGCGCGCTGGATCAGGCGAGCAGTTGCAGACGCGCGAGGTCGGCGTACAGCCCGCCTTGCGCCAGCAGTTGTTCGTGCGTGCCTTCGGCGATGATATGGCCGGCATCCATCACCACGATGCGATCGGCGCGCTGCACGGTGGCGAGGCGGTGCGCGATCACCAGCGTGGTCTGGCCGTGGTGCAGGCGCGCGAGGGCTTTCTGGATGGCGGCCTCGGATTGTGCGTCGAGGCTGGCGGTGGCCTCGTCCAGCAGCAGCACCGGCGCGTTCTTGAGCAGCGCGCGGGCGATGGCAATGCGTTGCTTCTGGCCACCGGACAGGCGCACGCCGCGCTCGCCCAGTGGCATGTCATAGCCCTGCGGCATCTCGCGGATGAAGACGTCGGCCTCGGCGGATCGCGCGGCTGCGATGACTGCGGCATCATCGGCCTCGGCGCGGCCGAAGCGGATATTGTCGGCGGCGCTGGCGTGGAAGATCACGGCCTCCTGCGGCACCATGGCGATGGCGCTGCGCAGCGCACTCGGGTCGAGTTCGCGCAGGTCGATGCCGTCGAGGCTGATGCGTCCCTGCTGCGGATCGTAAAAGCGCAGCAGCAATTGCAGCACCGTGGTCTTGCCAGCGCCGGAGGGGCCGACCAGCGCCACCGTTTCGCCCGGTCGCACGCGCAGGCTGAACCGCGTCAGCGCCGGGGCATCCGGGCGCGAGGAATAGTGAAACTCGACCGCTTCAAACGCGATCTCGCCGCGCAGCGGCTGCGGCAGGGCGCGCGGCTGCGCCGGCGCGATCAGCCTGGGTTGCTCGGCCAGCAGTTCATCGATGCGCTCCATGGCGCCCGCGGCGCGCTGCACCTCGCCCCAGGTCTCGGCCAGCGCGCCGATGGCACCGGCGGCGAATACCGCATACAGCACGAACTGTCCGAGTACACCGGGGCTGAGCTGCCCGGCGACAACCTCGCGCGCGCCCGACCACAGCACCAGCGTGACCGCGCCGAACACCAGAACGATCACCGTGGCGGTGAGTCCGGCGCGCGTGCCAATGCGCTGCTGCGCGCTGCGCAGTGCCTGCATCAACGCAGTGCGGTAACGAGCGGTTTCGTAGGGCTCGCGCGCATAGGCCTTGACCGTGCTCGCGGCATTCAGGGTTTCATTGGCGATCGCGGCGGTATCGGCGATGCGGTCCTGGTTGCTGCGCGAGAGTTTCTGCACGCGGCGGCCGAAGATCAGGATCGGCAGGATCACGCCGGGGATCACCAGCGCGGTCAGGCCGGCTAGGCGCGGCTGCGTCCACACCATCAGCGCCGATGCGCCGAGCAGCGTGACCATGCTGCGCAGCGCCACCGACACGCCCGAGCCGAGCATGTCCTGCACCACTTGCGTATCGGTGCCCAGACGCGAGTTCACCTCGCCCACGCGCAGGCGCTCGAAAAAGCTCACGTCCTGGCCGATCAGGTGCGCATACAGGTGCTCGCGCAACGCGGTGATGGCGCGCTCGCCCAGTAGCGAAATGCAGAAATAGCGCCCGGCAGTGGCCAGCGCCAGCACCAGCGCGATCATGAACAACAGCAGAAAACTGCGGTTGAGCGCGGTCGCGTTGTTGTGACTAAAGCCGTGGTCGATCATCAGCCGCACGCCATAGGGCAGCGCCAGCGTGGAGCTGGAGGACAGCGCCAGAAACACCACCCAGCCCAGCGCCAGTGCGCGGTGCGGGCGCACGTAAGGCCACAGGCGGGTGAGGGCGCGCAGATTGCGGCCGCGTGGGCGTGGGGCTTCGGTCATGGAACTGCTGCTCGAAGAAAACGTCAGTGTAGAGGTTGCACCGTTGCTTTCGCGTCAGCGTGCGTCCGCGGCGCCGGCCAACATGCAGTGGCCCTGACCACGCGTGTGCTCGGCCAGCCATTCGCGTAGCGCCGGAACTTGTTCGAGCGGCAGTTGCAGGTGCAGCACGGTGTTCATCGAGGTATCGCCATCGATGCGCGCGGCGAACGCCGGCAAGCGCCCGCGCAATCGCGCCAGGGTCGCGGGGTCGGCTGTGATGCGTGCCGTGGTCATGGCCATGAGCACACGCCGCGGCGCCGTGCGCAGACATTCCGCTGCGCAGCCACCGTAGGCGCGCAGCAGCCCGCCCACGCCCAGCTTGGTGCCGCCGAACCAGCGCGCCACACGCACCACCACGCAATCCAGACCTTGCGCGTCGATGGCCTGCAGGATCGGGCGCCCGGCGCTGCCGCCGGGCTCGCCGTCGTCGCTGCTGCGGTACTCGGCGCTGCAGCGCCACGCCCAACAGTTGTGTGTGGCGTCGGCGTGGCGTTGTGCCGCCAGCCAGCGCATGGCAGCGGCGGCATCAGCCACCGGCGCCGCGTCGGCCAGAAAGCGGCTGCCGCGCACCGTGAGTGCGTGCTGTGCGGGGGCGATGAGAGTTTCCGGCATGGTCGTTGATGGCAGAGGTGAGCCCCCTCCCGCCGGGAGAGGGGTGAGGGTATGACCCGCGAGCAGGCGCTGACATGACGTTCGCAAGCGACCAGATCCTGGGTGCGTGCGCGGCGTCAGTGGCTTGCATCCGCTTGCTCGCGAATCACCAGCAAGCGTGGCTCGGTCATTTCCAGAATGCTGGCGCGGATGCCCTCGCGACCCAGGCCCGAGCGTTTGACGCCGCCATAAGGCATGTTGTCGACGCGGAAGCTGGGCACATCGCCGACGATCACGCCGCCGACATCGAGCGCATCCCACGCACGCAGAGCATGCGCCATCGAGTCGGTGAACACGCCGGCCTGCAGGCCGTAGCCGGAATCATTGACCGTGCGCAAGGCGGCGTCGAAATCATCGAAAGGCTCCAGCACGGCGATCGGGCCGAAGGCTTCCTCGCGCCACAGCTTGGCTGCATGCGACAGGTTTTCCAGCACGCTGGCGGGCAGCAGCAAGCCCTCGCCCTTGCCGCCGCACAGCAGGTGCGCACCGCTGCCGATGGCTTCGTCGAGCCAGGTGCGCAAACGCGCCGCGGCGGCGGCATCGATGACCGGACCCAGCGTCACCGCCGCATCGCGCGGATCGCCCATGCGCAGCGCCGCGGCCGCGGTCACGAAACGTTGCCGGAACCCGGCGTACATCTCGCGCTGCACGAGGATGCGCTGCACGCTGATGCAGCTTTGCCCGGACTGGTAAAACGCGCCGAAGATCATGCGCTCGACCACGGCGTCCAGGCGCGCGCGCTGATCGCCATCGACGATGCAGGCGGCATTGCCGCCAAGCTCCAGCAGCACCTTCTTGCGCCCGGCGCGGGCTTTCAAATCCCAGCCGATCTGGCCGCCGGTGAAGGACAGCAGCTTGAAACGCGCGTCCTCGACCAGCGCGGCGGCGTGATCGCCGGGCAGCGGCAGGATCGAGAACGCGCCCGCGGGCAGATCGGTCTCGGCCAGCACCTCGCCGATGATCAGCGCGCCCAGCGGCGTTTTCTCCGAGGGCTTGAGCACGAACGGGCAACCCGCGGCGATCGCCGGCGCCAGCTTGTGCGCGACCAGATTGAGTGGAAAATTGAACGGCGTGATGAAGCTGCATGCGCCCACCGGCACGCGGCGGGTGAAGCCGCGATAGCCGCGCGCGCGCGCGGAAATCTCCAGATTCAGCACCTCGCCGTCGATGCGCACGGCTTCCTCGGCGGCGACCTTGAAGGTGTCGATCAGGCGCGTGACCTCGCCGCGCGCATCGCGGATGGGTTTTCCGGCCTCGACGCATAGCGTCAGCGCCAGTTCCTCCTGACGTTCGCGAAAACGCGCCACGCAGTGTTCCAGTATTTGCTGGCGCGCATACGGCGGCAGCGCGCGCAGCGGCGCTTCGGCGGCCACGGCAGCGGCAATGGCCCGCTCGATGGTGGCCGCATCGGGCAGCGCCACGCGCGCGGCCAGTGTGCCGTGATACTTGTCGATGACCTCGAGATCGGCGTTGGGCGCTTGCGCGACATTGGCCAGGTAATACGGATAGCGCTGCGCCGACATGGGCATGCTCCGGGGTGGACTGCTATGTGACTGTGTGCACGTGCAACGGTTCCAGCGCACCGGTTTCAACCATCGTCGCGCAGCCACGCTCGATGCGCCGATCCGGCACCAGCCACATCAGCGCCGCCACCAGATAAAGCCATTGCGCCAGCTATGGGGCGCACGAAGGCCAGCGCGATGGCGATGGCGTACGTCGCGATCGACGGCTTGCCCTTGAAGTCACCCGCGGACCGCGCGCACCAGCAATGATTGCTCGCCTTCGCCATGCACGACCATCATTCCAGAATCCGGCAGGCGATGGCTGCCATCAGCTCTCGTGCGCGTGGAGGAAGCGGAAGAACTCCAGGCCCTCGCGCAGGCGGCGCTTCATCATCTCCCAACTCACCATCATTTCCTTGACAATCTCCCAGATCTTCGATGGGCGGAAATAGAAGCTCCTGTAGAACCTCTCGACACCGTGGTAGATGTCCTCCTTGGAAAGGTGCGGGTAACTGATTGAGGCGAGCTGGATGCCTTTGTCGTTGACCAGATGGACCGCCTCGTTTTCCACCAGCCAGCCATTTTCGACGGCCTGCTTGTACAGCGAGGTACCCGGATAGGGCGCGGCCAGCGACACCTGGATCGTGTGCGGATTGATTTCCTTGGCGAAACGGATGGTCTTTTCGATCGTTTCCCGGGTCTCGCCGGGCAACCCCAGGATGAAGGTGCCGTGGATGATGATGCCCAGCTTGCGGCAATCCTCGGTGAAGCGTCGCGCGATATCGGTGCGCAGCCCTTTCTTGATGTTGTGCAGGATCTGGTCGTCGCCCGACTCATAACCTACCAGCAGCAATCGCAGGCCATTTTCCTTCATGACCTTCAACGTCTCGTGAGGCACGTTGGCCTTTGCGTTGCAAGACCAGGTAACGCCGAGCTTGCCCAATCCGCGGGCGATCTCCTCGACGCGCGGCTTGAAGTCAGTGAAGGTGTCGTCGTCGAACATGATCTCCTTGACCTCGGGCATGTTCTCCTTGATCCATTTCACCTCGGCCAGCACATTTTCCGCTGAGCGCACGCGATAGCGATGGCCGCCGACGGTCTGAGGCCACAGACAGAAAGTGCACTTCGAGCGGCAGCCGCGGCCGGTATAAATCGACACGTACGGATGCTTGAGGTAGCCGATGAAATATTTTTCGATCGTCAGGTCGCGCTTGTAAATCGGCGCCACGAACGGCAGATCGTCCATGTTCTCGATCATGGCCCGTGGCGGGTTGTGCCGCACACGACCGTCGGCGAGCTTGTAGCTGAGTCCGTTGATGTCCTTGAACGGGTGACCGTCGGCAACTTCCTTGCATGTGTAGTCGAATTCCTCGCGGGCGACAAAATCGATCGCCGCCGAGGCGATCAGCGATTCAGTCGGGTCAACCGCGACCTTCGCTCCGACCATGCCGATGAGGATGGTCGGGTTGCGAGCTTTGAGCAGCTCCGCGAATTTCGCGTCGGTAGGAAAGGAGGGCGTGCTGGTATGGATGACGACGAGTTCGTAGCCCTCGGCGATACGCAAGGTCTGTTCCACCGAAAGCTCGTCCGCTGGCGCATCCAGCAGGCGGGAATCCGGCACCAATGCCGCAGGCTGCGCCAACCAGGTCGGGTACCAGAAACTCTTGATCTCGCGCTTGGCCTGATAGCGCGAGCCAGCGCCACCGTCAAAACCATCGAACGAAGGGGCCTGCAAAAAAAGCGTTTTCATGGGGCTGAAGCTCCTGCGGCAACACGAACCGATGTTCACGAAAACCAGGTGGTTCAGGTCACGGCGCTGGACGGTTACCCCGGGCATGAAGCACCTGGCCGCGCCATCCTACACGCCAACCGGTCAGGGCAGCAGCCCATTCCAGCAGCAACAGACCGTCACGAAGCGGGATCAGCGCGATTTCGTACCATGGCGAGCCTCCACGGTGGCTTCGCCATTGCGAAAAACGCAGCCATACCCTCGCGCAGCCACCGCACAGGGCGAAGCCTGCCGTCAGCAAGTTGGGCGCGATGCACAATCCCACTACAAGTATCGGCGTCGTGAAACAGACAAAGCTCATGGCAAATCCAAGCGGCGCGATCGCGCGGATCGTGCGCAGCCAGCGCAGCTCGTGCATCCACAGTGCGGATAGCCGGGTTTCACCCACCTCCGTGCCAACGACCAAGTCCGAAAGGACCGTACGCAGTTGCTTTTTCCTGGTCAATTCACCCAGCCAGAAATCGTCCGCCAGCACATCCCGCAGAGTTTCGAAGCCACCGATCGCCAGCAACGTGTCGCGGCGTAGTGCGATGGTCGAGCCGAAGGCGAAACGCGTCGATCCGAATGCGTGTGCAAGCCGAACCGAGGGCGCGAACCAGTCGTCGATGAACAGGCGGCCGATGTGTGACCAAAGCCCATGCCGTGCAATGCCGTGATACAGGCATGTGACGACGCCCACACCGGGATCGGCCAAAGGGGCAGACACGCGCGCAAGATAATCCGCAGGCACGCTGATGTCGCTGTCGGCGAGTACCAGCCAGTCGTGTCTGGCGTGCGGCAACATGTTCATGAGGTTGCTTACTTTCAAATTTGTACCGTATACACGGGCATCGATTACTAGGGTCATGTCGAGCTGCGGAAATTCCATTTGCAACCGCCGTACAACGGCGATGGCCGGGTCATCGGGTTCGCGCACGCCGAAGATCAGCTGGTAATCCGCGTGTGTCTGCAGGCAGAAGCCGCGCAGATTTTCATATAGGCACGGCTCGGCCCCATGCAAAGGTTTGAAGATGCTTACCGGTTGCAGTAGGTCAAGACCGCGAATGTCTGAAAGCGAAGCCATGGAGTGGGCACTTTTCAGTGCTGCGAACAAAACGGCGCAGGCATATCCGGCGGCGGCGGCGGTCAATCCGGTGCCGAACCAATGGATACCGACGATAACGGTCCAGTCTGTTAACATGAGGCCTATACTACAGTCGGATTTCAGCCTGTCAGGCTGGGGCCGTTGTGTCCCATCGCTTGTTCCTGTCGACTCGGAGGCTGTTGCGATGCGTCGCGGGTTTGAAAAACCTGTTCTTGCCAGCAGCGGATGCACGTCCCCTGTCAGGGTTTACGCGGGCGCGGGCGCAGGATGCCGGATCAGGGCGTAGGCAGCGGCGGCTTGATGCCACGTTGCTTGAACACAGCGATGGACGCCGTGGACCGCTCGCGGCAGCGCCGCGCGCAGCCGCCGCTCCGGCGCGCTCGAGGTGTCCGCCGGCGGCATGGCGTGCAGCCGGCACGTCATCCAAGCCGCCCAGGATCGCACCCGCCAGCGCGTGCAACTCGCGCATCGGACGATCGCTCGGAACCCGATCCTGCACCGGCCCATGCGAGAACATACCTGGTTGCCGCACGTCTGGACTACGCATCGATTCCATGCCTCTACGATCAGTGCTACCTGTGACCACGGCGCGTTCGCGGAGTTGCTCGACAGCCTTTCCGGTAAAGTCAGGACATGAACCGGGCCAACGCACAAATCGAGCATGGGGATGGCGTCATGGCTGCAGCGTGGCCGGACCATCGCGCGGCGCCCCTCCGGGGGCGGACTTGCTTGGAATACGGTCAACTCTGGTTGTATGGCCTGGCATGCGGCCTGTGGCTGATCGGCGTGGGGATCGCGGCAGCGAATCCCATCGTCGCTGGTGGCAGCGCTGCTTCCAGCATCCAGGGTGACTGGCTGGTAGCGAACCGCGATGCCGTGATCCACATTTATCGCGTCGGTGACGAATTCGAAGGCCGCATTGTGTGGCAATCGCACGGCCGTATAGAGAACGGGCACGTCCGCAATGGCAAGGCCGTCACGGCTCGGAGCACTTCGGGCGCGACGCGGAGATCTCAGCCGACAAACGAATTGCGGCTGTTGTGGGGGTTGCGCTATGACGCCAGCGACAGGCGCTGGGCAGGTGGTTACATTTATGATGCCGACAACGGCAACACCTACCACTGCCGGATACGACTGATCAATCCCGACCAACTGAAGTTGCGGGGCTACATCGGTTTCAGTCTGTTTGGCGGCACCACGTTGTGGAGCCGCGTCGCGATGACAACCCCGATGCATGGTGGCCTCCCCTACGTGGTAATGCACTTTGCGGGAGGGTGAGGCTGACAGATAGCCGTCGCCATACCGACAACCCGTTATCCAGCGAAGTCCATGAATCCCGAGCCTCGTACCGCAGCGCTTGGCAAATTCCATGCCGCAGCACAAGCCCAGCCCAACATAGCTCTGGTCAAGTACTGGGGAAAGCGCGACGTCGTGCTGAATTTGCCGACCACAGGCTCCATATCCATCACATTGGACAGCTTGTGGACACGCACCGAAGTGCGCTTCGTGCCGGGACAGACGCATGATCGGGTCAGCCTCAATGGTCGCAGCGATGCGGCCGAGACGAAGCGGGTAGTCGCCTGCCTTGATTTGCTGCGGCAGCGTGCCGCTGTCGACTGGGGTGCGGAGGTCGATAGCCGCAATAATTTTCCCACTGCTGCCGGTCTGGCTTCCTCCGCTTCCGGATTCGCGGCGCTGGTACGTGCCGGCGCCCAAGCCTTGGATCTTGGCCTGAATGAGACCGAGCTGTCGATGTTGGCGCGCCGTTGCTCCGGATCGGCGGCGCGCTCGATATTCGGCGGTTATGTTGAATGGGCGCGCGGTCGGCTGGCCGATGGATCCGATTCAGTCGCTCTTCCGCTGCTGTTGGCGGACGCATGGCCTTTGCGTGTGGCGGTGGCAGTCACCTCCATCACTGCTAAGCAAATCGGCTCAAGTGAAGGCATGCGCCACACCGCGCAGAGCTCTCCATTTCAAGCTTCCTGGGTTGCCACCCAGCCGGCTGATCTGACTACGGCGCGCAATGCCATCTTGGCGCGCGATTTTGATGCGCTCGCGCTGGTTTCCGAACATAGCTGTCTGAAGATGCATGCGCTGGCCTTGGCGGCGCAGCCGGGATTGCTCTATTGGAATGGCGCCACGGTGGAATGCATGCACTGCGTGCGCACGTTGCGCCAACAGGGCGTGCCAGTGTTCTTCACGATCGATGCGGGGCCGCAGTTGAAAGCGGTTTGCGCGCCATCGGTGATTGGGCAGGTGAAAGCGGCCCTGCGTGAGATCCCCGGGGTACTTCATGTACTCGATTCGGGCCTTGGCGCAGGTGCATGCGTCATTTCCATCGACGCGTTGGAGGCGTAATGGAGCTGATCGCCAGCGCACCCGGCAAGCTCGTGTTGCTGGGGGAATACGCGGTACTGGAAGGAGCCCACGCGCTGGCGCTGGCGGTGAACCGCCGTGCCAAGGTGCGCATCGCGGCACGCAACGATGGCCTTTGCGTAGTAAACGCGCCTGATCTTGAGATGCTAGATGCTCGGATGTCCATTGATGCTGATGGCAGGCTGCACTGGCTATGCGCCGAAGCTGACGCCGGCAAGTTGCGGCTGGTTGATCATGTATGGCAGGGTTTGTTGGAGGAGGGCTTGGCGCCACCGACCAACGCGGGTTTTTGTCTAGATCTGGATACCGCGGGGTTTTTCGAAGCAGTTGGCGCAAACCGTGCCAAGCTGGGGCTTGGTTCCAGTGCGGCATTGGCGGTAGCACTGGCTTCGGCGCTGGCGGTGTTTGCCGGTCATGGCGACGCGGTTGCCGATCAGCCATCGTGGTTGCGCAGATTGCTTCGCATGCACGGCAACTGGCAAGACGGGCACGGCAGTGGCATTGATGTGGCAGCCAGCCTGGCTGGCGGCTTGATTGCCTATCGCTGTTCCGGGCAGAACGCCCGGCCGCATGTCACACCCCTGGATTGGCCTGTGGTCGGTGTGCACTGCTTGTTCGTCTGGTCCGGGCAGGCCGTATCGACCGTGGACTTCTTGCGCCGGCTGGCGCAATGGCGTCTCGACCACCAAGCTGAATATGCAGCGCACATGCGCGACCTCGGCGCGCTGGCTGAAGTGGCGACAGCTGCCTTGCAGCAGGGCCGCGGTGCGGACTATGTGCAGATGGTTGCCCGGTATGCGACGGCATTGCGAGACTTCGGCGCCGCAACTGGCCTGGAAATATTCTCCCCTGTGCATAATCGCCTCGCGGACATCGTCGCGAGTGCCGGAGCCAGCTACAAGCCATGCGGGGCTGGCGGCGACTTTGGGGTGGTCGTAGCCGAGGATGCAGACCGCCTGGCCCGAATCGAGCGACGCATCCTCGACGAAGGCTTGCATAGCAAGCCACTCGCGCTTGATCCGCAGGGGTTCACTTGCGCCATCCATTTGACTTGAGATTGCTGGCAGGGCAAGAATCCGAGCAACAATTTCTTTCAGCGCAGATTCGAGGACACCCAAGCGCAGCTGTCGACACGCTGCATCCGCGTGCTTGGGTAATGCGGTTTAGGCGTGCATACCTCCACGGAGTGACCATGGCATGAGCATTGAGCGATCAAGTGCGGAGCGGTCGCGGTTCCCGGCGTTTTTCAAGTTGTCAGTGTCTGATCGAGTACGGATCATTCACGAGCGTGGTTGGCTGTCCGACGCGGACTACCAGATGCTCATTTCCGGCGAACACACGCTGAAGGTCCACAAAGCCGACAAGATGATTGAGAACGTCGTCGGCGTGATGGGCTTGCCAATCGGACTCGGCCTGAACTTCCTGGTCAACGGACGTGACTACGTCGTGCCGCTGGTGGTCGAAGAGCCTTCGATCGTGGCCGCGCTGTCCTCCGCGGCCAAAGTGGTGCGTGGTGCGAGTGGTTTCCAGGTTGAAAGCACCGCGCCAGTACTGATTGGCCAAGTCCAGGTGATAGGCGCACCGCATCCGGCCCGGGCCAAAGCAGTGTTGCTGCAGCGCAAGGACGAGTTGCTCAACCTTGCCAACAGCCTGCATCCGCAGATGGTGGCACGTGGCGGTGGCGCACAAGACATGGAAGTGCACCTGCACGCGCGTGCCGAAGGCGGTGACATGCTCGTGGTGCATTTGCTGGTCGATACGCGCGATGCGATGGGCGCCAACCTCGTCAACACCATGTGCGAGGGGATTGCATCGCTGGTGGAGTCCATGACCGGTGGTCGTGTATTTCTTCGCATCCTGTCCAACCTCACCGACCGGGCATTGGTGCGCGCGCGCTGCGTCATTCCGGTGGAAGGGCTCGCCGGGAAGGGTCATGATGGCGAGGAGGTCCGCGATGGGATCGTGCTCGCCAACGAATTCGCCTGCATCGATCCCTACCGCGCCGCTACGCACAACAAGGGCATCATGAATGGTGTCGACGCGGTTGCGCTGGCAAGTGGCAACGATTGGCGTGCCATCGAGGCGGCTGCACACGCCTATGCGGCACGCGGCGGTCGCTATACCGCGTTGACGCGTTGGTACAAGGGTGAACAAGGCGAACTGGTGGGTGAGTTGGACATGCCGATGAAGGTTGGTATCGTCGGCGGGTCGTTGCAGTCCAACGCCACTGTGGCGCTGAATCTGCGTCTGCTCGGCGTGAAGTCGGCGTGCGAATTGGCTGAGGTGATGGGTGCGGTCGGGCTCGCGCAGAATTTTTCTGCACTGCGCGCGTTGGTCACCGAAGGCATCCAGCATGGCCACATGACATTGCATGCGCGCAGCGTCGCCATTGCCGCGGGTGCCACCGCGGAAATTTTCGACACCGTGGTCGAACGGCTGGTGGAAACTGGCGAAATCAAGATTTGGAAGGCGCGCGAGATCGTCGAACAGGTGCGCAAAGAAGCTCGCGGCGTGTCGGTCGGCGCAGTGACATCCGATCAGCCGGCGATCGATCAGCGCGCTTGCGGTCACGGCAAGATCATCTTGCTCGGCGAACATGCGGTCGTATATGGCAGCCACGCGATCGCCGCACCGGTGCCGTTGGCAGTACGCGCTACGGCGCAGGACACGACGTCTGGTGGCGTCGATATGCTCATACCACGCTGGGGTGTGGAGTATCGGCTGCAGCGTGATCCCGCGCATCGCGACTCGCTACAGCGTTCGCTCGGCATCATATTCGACGCGCTGGATCTGACTGAACGCTCAGTGCGCATCGAGGTCTTTCCCAGCGTGCCTAGGGCGATGGGCCTTGGCGGTTCGGCGGCGATGGCGGTGGCGGTGATCCGCGCGCTGGATCAGCACTACCGGCTCGGCCTTCGCGACGAGGAGGTCAATGCATTGGCTTACCGCTGTGAAGAAGTGGCACATGGCTCGCCCTCAGGTATCGATAACACCGTGGCGACCTATGGCAAGCTTGTGCTCTACAAACGCGGTTGGCAGCCGAATGAAGCACCGACCATGCGAGAATTGGCGGTGCCAAAACCCATTCCAATCGTGATTGGTATCAGCCGCAAGGAAAGTCTTACCGCGGTGACGGTCGGCAAAGTGCGCAATGCTTGGCAACGCAACTCGACCCTGTACGAAGGCATTTTCCATCAGATCGACGAACTCGTCCTGCAAGCCGTGGAGGCCATGCAAGTGCAGGACTTGGAGCGTTTGGGCGACCTGATGAACATTTGCCATGGCCTGCTCAATGCCTTGCGAGTGTCAAGCTGGGAAGTGGAGGAACTGGTGCAAATCGCACGTGAACATGGCGCGCTCGGCGCCAAGCTCACGGGCGGTGGCGGTGGTGGCTCGATCATTGCCTTGTGTCCGGGAAACCGGGACAAGGTGGTTGCCGCGATGCGCGATGCCGGCTATCAGGCGATGGAGGTCGAGATTGGGTAATTCAGGGTTGCCGGGTCACAAGGCGCGACCGAGTTCGAGGGAAGTGGTGTCTTTCGATGACGAGCCCCTGATTCTGGTCGACAAGGATGACTGCGAGATCGGCTTTCTCGACAAGACGTCCGTACACCTGGGGCCGGGTGTGCTGCATAGGGCTTTTTCGC
Organism: Metallibacterium sp.; assembly: GCF_054637675.1. Classification (NCBI taxonomy): domain Bacteria; kingdom Pseudomonadati; phylum Pseudomonadota; class Gammaproteobacteria; order Lysobacterales; family Rhodanobacteraceae; genus Metallibacterium; species Metallibacterium sp. The sequence goes on along the minus strand of NZ_JBTSRB010000022.1, from coordinate 18,272 downwards.
TGTTCGTGTTCAACTCGCAGGGAGAATTGCTGTTGCAGCAACGGGCATCGGGCAAGCGACTTTGGCCGGGATACTGGTCGAATACCTGCTGCAGTCATCCGCGCCGTGGCGAGACCATGGATGAGGCGATCCACCGGCGATTGGGCGAGGAACTGGGCATGCAGTGTCCACTACAATATCTGTTCAAGTTCGAGTACCACGCGCAATTCGACGCGGATGGGGCCGAGCGCGAGCTGTGTTCGGTCTATGCCGGCTGCAGTGACACATCACCTACCGTGAATGACAACGAGATTTCGGCATTGCGTTATCTCTCCCCGGCCGCGCTCGACGCGGAAATCGCGGTGCAACCGGAAATCTTCACGCCATGGTTCAAGATCGAATGGCAGCGTATCCGCAGCGAGCACGCAGGAGGGCTTGCAACTTGCCGGTCGAGTCCGTTGCGCGCCTGACGACACCCATTGGTATGCATGGCGCGATGACAGCATGAAAGGCACCGAACTCGTGTTGACGAACGCCGGTTACGTGACCGCGCCAAGCGGACGGCATAGGGCAAAACCCAGCAACTGGTTCCCCAGTCACCGTGGTCGCACGGCTACTGCCGCGAAGACGCGAGCATGGATGTTGTCGGGCGCCTGGGTGGCGCACATGCGCCGCCGTCTGTGGTGCCAACCATGTTTTCACGCGCAGGCCGACCCACCAGGCACCTCCATTGCCATGCAACGCGATGGCAACATGCGCGAGATCCGTGCCTGGACTGGAGCCGACGACCAATCTAGGCGCGGCCCTCGTAGCGTCCAACAGAACTGGCATGTCGATCGGCGAGAGCATTGGCGCGCTCATCAGGATAATGACTTGCATCATGGCCAGGAGTGCAGATGCCGGCTTTTAGGGGCGCCAAACAGGCTGTGCCCGAGCATGCCGACGATGCCCGATACGACTAGTACAGCGATGGATCGGCGGCATTCCGGGCGATGAGGGCATGGATCACCCATATCGTTGACTTCAGCCGGCGCCATGCCGTCGTCGTCACGCTGCTCTTCGCACTGCTTGCCTCGATGGGCGTGTGGCTGGCCCATGGCCAGCTCCGCGTGGACACCAATACCGATCACATGTTCGATGCACGCCTGCCGTGGCGGCAGCACGAGCGGGCGTTCGATCACGAATTTCCGCAGTTCAACAATCTGCTGGTGGCTGTGGTGCGTGGCGCCACACCCGAGGAAACCGAACAGACGGCGGCGCAGCTGGTTCGGTCGGTTCGTGCCGATCCGCGCCACTTTCACGATGTGGAACGTCCGGATGCCAATCCGTTCTTTCGACACGAAGGCTTGTTGCTGCTGCCACCGGATGATCTGTCCAAGCTGCTGAACTCGTTGATAGCCGCACAGCCACTGCTCGGTTCGCTGGCCCGCGATCCCTCGGCGATCGGCCTGCTGCGAGGCTTGTCGTTGATGGCCGAGGGCGTGCGCATCCAGCATGCGAACCTCAGGCCATACAAGAGCGCACTTGATCAGCTGCAACAAGTACTGGCGAATGCCGCTGACGGTCACCCGGCGCCCTTATCATGGCAAAACTTGCTGGGTTCTGGCATCAGCGCAGCAAAGCATCCGGTACAGTTGGTGCTGATCCATCCTGTACTCGAGGCGAATACACTGCAACCAGGCCTTGCCGCCACACAGGCCCTCATGCGGATCAGCGACAGTTTGCCTGACGTGCGCGATGGGCGTGTACGCATTGATTACACCGGTTCAGTGGCATTGTCCGATGTGCAATTCGGCGCACTCACGCACGGGATCGTGATCAGCACCCTGGCAAGCCTTGCGTTGATCGCGTTGTGGCTGTACTTGGCGGTGCGTTCGTGGCGCCTGATCGTCCCGATCCTGCTGACACTGCTCGGTGGCTTTGCCTTGACACTGGGATTCGCAGCCATAGCCGTGGGCACCCTGAACGTGATCTCCGTGGCGTTTGCGGTATTGTTCGTCGGCCTTGCGGTGGATTTCGCTATCCAGTTTACGACGCGTCTGCGCGATGAGAGGTTGCTGCAGCCCGACCTCGCACTTGCGCTGCGGCAAACGGCGCGGGTTTCTGGTGGCCAGATCGCGGTGGCTGCCGCTGCGACGGCATGCGGTTTCCTGGCATTTGCACCGACTGCATTCTTGGGTGTTGCCCAACTGGGCATTATCGCCGGTGTCGGCATGGGTATCGCCCTGGCCTGCACGGTGACGCTGCTACCCGCACTGCTCTGGTTGTTCAAGCCCCGTTACCAGATCATGGATCTCGCACTTCCGTTCGGTGCCATGTGCGACCTGTGGCTACAGCGACGTCACCGCGCCGTGCTTGGCTTGTTCAGCCTGCTGGCCGTGGCCGGTGCGATTGCTGCCGTTCGCATGCCGTTCGATGCCAACCCACTGCATACGCAAAATCCCGATTCGGAGCCAATGCGCACATTGCTCAGCCTGGCCGACAACCCGGCCATCAATCCATTCAATATTAATGTATTGGTACCGAGTCTTGCCGACGCGCGTCGCCTGGACGACCGGTTGTCGAAACTGCCCGAAGTGTCGAGCGTGATATCCCTCGCCACCTTCCTGCCGGATCACCAGCAGGCATCCCTGGATCAGATCGGTGAAGCGCAGGCGCTCCTGTTGCCCTCGCTCGATACCTCGGGTACTGCAGCGCCGGTGACGCCCGCTGCGCTACGTTCAGCGATCATCAATACACGCAACGCAATCACTGCGGCCGATGTTGCCCTCCCGGCTGACTCGCCTTTGCGTGGTATCGGTGTCGCCTTGGGGCGCCTGGAGCACGCGCCCGATTCGCGGCTGCTGGCGATGAACGAAGCGGTCAGCCGCTTCCTGCCTGAGCAACTGTCGCTCCTGCGCGATGAACTCGATGCCGGTCCGGTCAGCATGAAGAACCTCCCCGCATCGCTTCGCCGCGACTGGATCAGCCCCGGCGGCTGGCTGCGCGTGCAGGTATCGCCTACCGCTCGGGCACAGGATACGGCAGGCCTGCGTCGTTTCGTGCAAGCCGTGCAAGCCGTCGCACCGCAGGCAGGGGGTTCTGCGGTGACGACCATCGCTTCTGCCGATACCATCATGTGGGCATTCCAGCAGGCCGCTGTGCTGGCTATTCTGGCCATTACGGGTGTGTTGCTGCTGGTGATGCGGCGCTTGCGCGACACGGGCATCGTGCTACTCACCCTAGGCATGTCCGCTTTGCTCACTGCGCTGTTTGCCCGCGCAGCAGGCATGTCCATCAACTACGCGAATATCATCGCATTGCCATTGCTGCTTGGCGTTGGCGTATCGTTCAATGTGTACTTTGTGATGAACTGGCGTGCCGGCATGCATCGCTTCGTCAGCTCCGCTTCGGCCCGCGCCGTGCTGTTTTCCGCGCTGACCACTGGCACCGCCTTTGGCTCATTGGCGCTTTCTCACGACCGCGGTATGGCCAGCATGGGCAGCATGCTGCTGACCAGCTTGCTCGCCGTGCTGGTGGCGACGTTCGTGTTTCTACCGGCACTGCTCTACACGCTGCGGGGATGGACACGCGTCTCACCCTGACGACAAGGGCTCATCGAACGACATTCTGACCCCACGCAACGTCGAGAGCTGCTCCAACATCGGCTGCAAGGCAATGGATCGCTTCGCCGGTAGCGCTTCCGAGCGCAGTAACCGATCGGTTGGCTTGGATCATCCCACTCGCTTCCAGATCAGCCAACCGTTGTTTGTCACCGTGAAATGTTTTGGTGCTTCGATCTCGCCATCGATCTTGCGCGTCGATCACCCCGCGACTCCAGGGCGAGGGGAACCGGGGGAGTCCATTCTGTCGAGTCCTGCGGTAGATATCATCGCTGCCGGTGACGAAACCATTGCACCGCGTCCTCCAGCGCCAGACGCGCCGGGCGTGGCTTGTAGCCCAGTTCACGCTCGGCTTTGGCGCTGGAGAAGAACATGCGCTTTTTCGACATGCGCACTTCTTCGACCGTTGCTAACGGATTTGCTCCGGTCAGCCGCGCCCAGGCCTCGGCTACATAAGCCACCGGCATCACCACCGCATGCGGCAAACACAGTTTTGGCGGAGAGCGTCCGGCGATCTCGGCGATCTCGGTCAAAATCTCGCGAAGACTGAGGTTGAAGCCACCGAGGACGTAGCGCTCGCCGACGACGCCGTGCTGGAACGCCAGCCAGTGCCCTTCGGCAACATCATCCACGTGCACTATGTTGAGGCCTGTATCGACATATGCCGGCAGGCGGCCAGAAATCACATCGCGCACGATACGGCCGGTTGGTGTGGGTTTGATGTCGCGTGGCCCGATCGGCGTGGATGGGTTCACGATAATGATCGGCAAGCCCTCGGCGACGTACTCCATGGCCACCGCTTCGGCGAGGAACTTTGAACGCTTGTAATGTCCGATCATGTCGCTCAACGCCACCGCCATACTCTCGTCGCCAGGGCTGCCATCCGTGGGAATGCCCAGCGTGGCTACGCTGCTGGTATATACGATGCGCGGCACGCCCGCGCGCTTGGCTGCTCCGAGAATGGCGCGCGTGCCCTCGACATTGGCGCAATAGAGTTCCTTGGGCACAGGCGCCCACAGACGATAGTCGGCCGCCACGTGGAACAACGCATCGCAACCATCGCAAGCGGGCAGCAACGAAGCTGCATTGGTAAGGTCACCTTCGACCACTTCCACATCCAGGCCCTGCAGATTGCAGCGATCCGATGTTGCGCGTGCCAGCACGCGAACACGATGGCCGTCACGCAGCAAGCGGCGCACGACTGCCGAACCGACAAAACCGGTGCCCCCGGTAACCAATGTTTTCACGTTGACATCCTCCCCGCCGTGAACGCCGAGGATTCCAGCAGAGCTACGCATGCGCGGCTCCCTGTAGGTTCGCACTTCGCGGGGACGTGCGTCCAGGGGCCTTGGCTCTTGGACGTCAGACCGTCCCTCCATGCGCAGGCACCGTGTGCCCCACGGCCAAAATGTTCTGTGCCGCGTTCTCGTCGCGGTCGTGGCGCGTGCTGCACTGCGCACACGCCCAGTCCCGAATTGACAGCGGCAGCTTCTCGACGATGTGTCCGCAGTGCGAGCACGTCTTGCTGCTTGGATACCAGCGGTCGATTTTCACGACCGTCTTGCCGGCGCGTTCGGCCTTCTCTTCGAGAAGCCGAATCGCCGTGCCAATGCTGGCGTCCGAGACGGCGCGGGCAAGGTGGTGGTTCTTCACCATGCCGCGCAGATTGAGATCTTCGACCACGATCCGGTCGAAGCGACGCACGAGGTCCGTGCTGAGTTTGTGCAGGGTGTCCATGCGCGCATTGCGGATGCGCTCGTGCACACGGGCCACGCGCTGGCTGGCCTGCATGCGCCGCCTGGACGCACGCTCGCCCTTTTTCGCCTTGGGCTTGCGCGCAAGCTGACACTGATAGAACGCCAAGCGTCGGGCCCACTTTGCACCATGCGTGGGGTTGGCGATGCGCTCGCCGTTGGACAGCGTGGCCAGTCGCACCACGCCAAAGTCGATGCCCACGCTCTGTCCTGTCTTGGGCAGCTCGACCAGCGCGACATCCACGACCAGCGACACAAAATACTTGCCGCTGGCGGCGCGGATCACGCGCACAGAACTCGGCGTTGGAATGACGGCACGGCTCCAGCGCACCCGCACCGCGCCGATCTTGGCGAGTTTCAACGTGCGCGTGGCCGGATCGAACGTGAAGCCTTGCGAGGCATAGTTCGCGCTTTGCCGCGCATCCTTGCGTTTGAACGCAGGATAGGCGGCGCGCTTGTCGAAGAAGTGGCTGAACGCGACTTGTAGATCGCGCAACGCCTGTTGCAGCGTCACGCTGGAGACTTCGGTCAACCACGCGGTTTCCTGCTGCTTTTTCAGCAGCGTCATGCGCCGGTCAGTCTCCGGGTAGCCAATGCGTTCACCGGTGCGGAACCCGTCGCTGCGCAGCCGTAGCACCCAGTTCCAGACATAGCGCACGCACCCGAACGTCCGCCGGTTGCTCCTGCTCGGGCGTTGGGTACAGGCGAAATGTCCAACGCTGTTTCATAACTCGCATTTTACGCACGTAGCACGCAAGAATAAAACTGCACGCCTGATATCCCCGCCCTGAAGGACGGGGCTTTACGGCGCTTTCCGGTAACGCCACCCGAAATGCAACGGTGCCGGCAGTTTTCAGGCGACAGGCATTTTGCGTAGTATAAATGTCGGCCTGCGTTCCGCGCCAAAACCCCGATGATAGAGTCGTGATAGCGGTCGACCTCGCGGCTTTTACTGCTACTCGTATATCATCGCGTGCTGCCAATTATCCCGCCTTCCATCCCGGATATACGATGCATCTAATTCTCGAGACTGCCCCGTTTGGTGCTCGCGTACCTGCCTACCTGCAACGATTGGAACACGCTTTGAATACCTGTCTGCCATCGGCTGCCACTGACCCGAAGCGGCTCCATGAGGCGATGCGCTATGCCTGCACTGGTGGCAAACGTCTGCGCGGGCTATTGGTTTACGCCACCGGCGAGACCTTGGGCGTGGCGCCCGAACTGCTCGATCCGCCGGCTTGCGCCATCGAACTCATTCATGCTTATTCACTCGTGCATGACGACCTGCCAGGCATGGACAACGACGATTTCCGTCGTGGACGCCCGACAGTGCACAAGGCTTATGACGAAGCCATCGCAATCCTGGTCGGTGATGTTCTGCAGACACTCGCCTTCGGGGAGCTGGCAAAAACCGGCGTGCTCGACGCGGAACAAAGGGTCCGGATGATCAGTTGCCTGTCGCTTGCCTCCGGTTCACTGGGAATGGCTGGCGGCCAAGCTGTGGATATGGACTCGGAAGACCGCACATTGAGTCTTGAGCGTCTGGAATGGCTGCACCGCCACAAGACTGGCGCGCTCATTTGCGCCGCCTGCCAGCTTGCCTGCATTGCGGCTCATGCACCCTATCCCGTGCAGCAGGCGCTCGACAGCTATGGAAAGTCCGTAGGCCTCGCTTTCCAGATCCAGGACGACGTGCTGGATCTGACCGCCGATACCGTTACTCTGGGCAAAACATCGGGCAAGGATCAGGTCCAGCACAAGTCGACGTTCCCATCCCTGCTTGGCTTGGAACAGGCGCAGCATCGCGCGGCCGTGTTGTTCGACGAAGCGCGTGCCGCTGCGGACAGTGTCTCCAGTAATGCGGAACCTTTGCTGTGGCTTGTCGATCTCATCCAGAGACGGGATCACTGACAGCCAACCCAGTTACTGCAGCCAGAGGAGTCATCGACCATCAGACGCCCGCACCGTCGGCGGGATGCGCTGTCCATGTTGGCCGCTGCGGCCGGTGCAATAGCCGAACAGGGACGATTGGGGATGCGCCAGCGGCATTTCACATCCGGCGCAGGGCATGGACGCACACGGGCAGGTCGTGGAAATGCGCCCGAGCGCGTGTTCCGTTGCGGCTTGTCTGCGGTGACCGTGATGCAACATGGCGGACTCATGGTGGCCAACCCAACCCGGGACCGGCTGCATCGGCAGCGACATGCAGAGCTTGTGTTGCGTGACGCATGCGGGAGTATAGGCGCGGCAACCGGGCCAGCAGAGTCGGGTGGCGGCACACGGTTGCGACCAGATCGAAGAGGCGAGGGCGCCCCCACGGGTCGATGCTTTCATGCAACGCGACGGGAACGGTGTCGCTCGCCTCGTCGACGATGGCGCGCAATGCGATAAACGGCAAACCACGGGCCTTGGCGATCTCGGCAACTGCTGCGCTTTCCATATCCGCTGCCGCGGCCATGTGGAGACTGTGCGTGTTCGTCTTCGCTGCTTGCGTCAGCAAGGGCAGGGTCACGCTGAGCAGAGAACCATGCGCCTGCACCAGCAGCGCCGTCTGGGCCAGGCGCAACAGAATGTGAGTGCGCCAATCAGGATCGGGCGTGTAGTCGTGACCCTGTTCGTCACACACTCGTTCAGGACAAAACAGGGTGCTATTGCGCAAGCCGGATTCCAGTGCGCCAGCGACACCGAATGTTGCCAGGGCCTTTGCCCCCGCATCGGCAAGCGTTCGCGCCGCCTTCCGTGCAGCAACAAGCCCCATGCCGCTGAGGCAGACATCGGCACCCACGAGCGGAGTGATGCCTCCGGGTTTTATTGCGCACGCGGTCAATACCTTGGCCTCCACAGTCAACGCCACGACGATGCCCACCGGGCGAATGGCGATTGGGTCGCTCAAGAATCGACGCGCCGCAACTGTCGCCGATAGCAGGTCAGGGCCAACAGCGGAAAGTACGTCGCGTAGCCGTGATACCGCAGGTAGTACACACGTGGGAAGCCGGGTGCGTTGTGCGATGGATGTGACCATACCCCGTTGGCTTGCTGACTTGCGAGCAGGAAAGCGAGGCCACGTTGTACTGAATCCGATTGCACTTCGCCCAAAGCCAGTTGTGCCAGCATGGCCCATGCAGTGGAATGAGGCGTACTGACGTTCTGGTTGGTGCCGCGCAAGGCTGGATCGATATAGCTGTCGTTGGTTTCGCCCCAGCCACCATCGCCGTGCTGTCGCGCGCGCAGCCAATCGATCGCCTTGCGGATATACGGTTGTTGTGGATCCTCGCCAGCCAGGGCCAGACCGGTCAGCACGCTCCATGTGCCGTAGATATAGTTACTGCCCCAACGGCCCCACCAAGCGCCATCATCCTGTTGGCTCGCGCGCAGATAGTTGATGCAGTGACGAATGCTGTCGCGATCTTGTTCCCGTGCGAGTACACCCAAGCAGGCAATCACACGCCCTGAAACATCCTCCGTCGGCGGATCGAGCAGCGCACCGTGATCAGCAAACGGAATGGCGTTGAGGTAGTCATGCGTATTGTCGGCATCGAAGGCGGCAAAGCCGCCATTCTTTGATTGCAGAGCGAGCATCCAATCGGCGGCGCGATCAGTATTGACGCGGTGTCGTCCGGATTCCGCGCGACGACGGTCCTGTACATGCAGCAAGGCGGCGATCAACGCCGTATCGTCGATGTCGGGGTAAGCCGGGTTGGCGTACTGAAAAGCCCACCCACCAGGGGCTACATCAGGTGCGCGCGCGACCCAATCGCCCTTGCGCTCTAGTACCTGTTTCGCGGTCAGCCAGTCGCACGCGCGTGCGATGGCCGCTTGGGTTGATGCATCCTCATTGCTGTGCATCAAGGCCAGCGCGCACCAGCCGGTATCCCACACGGGCGAAACGCAAGGTTGACAATAGGCTGAACCGTCAGCGCGATGGACGATCAGCTTCTGGATGGAGCGCAAACAAGTTTGCCGGGCTGGATGATCTTTGGGGTACCCGAGCAAGGCCATTGCTTCGTAGCAATTGATCATTGGCGGGAAAATCGCGCCGATACCATCTTCGCCGTTCATGCGTGACAGGAACCATGCTTCGGCCTTGTGAATTGCATATTTTCGCAGTCGTCCCGGTATCCAGCGGTCGAGTGCACGCCCGACTTTGTCCACTACAAGGAACACCCGATTTAGTACGCCACCGCGGATGAAGTAGTGGCGTTCCTGCTCCGGTGGCGTGACAAACAGCTCGCGCATGTCGACTTGGTTCGGGTTGTTCGCTTTCGCCTTGAGCGAACATAGAATGGTTAGCGGCACGAGGGTGGTGCGCGCCCAGTAAGAGATCTTCTCGATATGAAATGGTGCCCAGCGCGGGAGCAGCATGATCTCGACTGGAACGTAAGGCACGGCTCGCCAAGGTACCTGCCCGAACTGGGCCAGCAGGATGCGGGTGAATACATTGCATTTTGCGGCCCCACCATGTGCGAGCACGGCATCACGAGCGCGGCGCATGTGTTCCATGGCGGGATCGTCGCCAGCGGCTTTCAGTGCATAGTAGGCTTTCACCGTACACGACAGGTCAATCGCGCCATCGTGATATTGCGACCAGCCACCATGCGTGCTGGTGGCTTGGATGGCACGCAGATAACGCGCCATTTTTTCCTGCAGCACACCGTCGATTTCATCCATGTAATGCATCATCAGGATATATTCAGCGGTGATCGTGCAGTCGGATTCCAGCTCGAAGCACCAGTGCCCATCCGCGCGCTGCTGCGCAAGCAAGGCGACTCGTGCACGCTCGATAGCCTGGCGCAGGCGGTCGGTTCCAGTTTCCTGAATTAAACTATCGCTGACCGCTGAGGCGGGCGAAGACGGGCTCATCGCTGCTGCGCGTCTCTGAGATCCACTGGCTCGCACCCGATGGATTCAGCGGGATATGGAGTGGCGCTTTGGGTCCACGCTGGTCTGAAGTTTTGAGACTCGCTCCAATCTTCCCCCAGCGGAGTGAACGGGAGCTTGTGTGCTGCCATCGTGAACATCTGGCGCAAACCCATATTGGATTTGCTAGCCAGTTTGGTGAGCATGACCGTGAGGGCGACCGCATTGTGCGATACTTTTACTTGTGCGCCAGAGGAAAAGCCGGAATTTTCATGAAGGTTGCGCAGTGTAAGTACCGCCAAACCGATAGACATCATGCAGAAGCGGCGCATCCCTGAATGCCTGGCTGGAATGAGCAATGTGTACTCGAGCGCATGGCGCACATGTGCGTGTGCTACCCCGATGAGCTCGCTTATTGCCTCGCCGTAATGTTCATTTTGCTGCCCTGGTTGCAACTCGATCAGGCGCACGCCATATCTGGCAAAGACATCCTGCGGGAGCCAGCAGACACCGTGGTTTCGGTCCTCCCATTGGTCTTTGAGGATATTTGTCATCTGCAGCCCCTGACCGAACTGAACGGCCAAGCGCATCATGGTGCTGCGATGCTCCGCGAGGGCCGGCTCGAAATCGATGAACAGCTCCGTCAGCATTTCGCCCACCACGCCCGCTACGCAATAGCAGTAGTGATCCAGGTCACGCAGTGTATCCAAGCCGCGCAAGCTTGCGCGGCTCTGGAATTCGTACATGCCGTGGGACATCACGTTCAGGCAGTTCACGATGGCCGTGCGTTGCACCAGCTTCAAGGCATTGGTCACTTGGAGCACTAGCGGCAGCCGGTGCACCAGGTCGCGCTCGGCTTCCAGCGTTTCGGTCGAAAGTAGCGGAGCGAGCTCAGCGGCAAAGCGGTGCGGGTCGATGCGGCCAGCCACCGCATCGATGAATGCATTCTCGTAATAACGCTTGCTCTCGGCCGAAAGTGCAGAGTCGTCTTCGATGGTGTCGGCGATGCGGCATAGCAAATAGGCGTTGGCCACAGCACGGCGCAGCATCGGCGGCAGCGCTGGTATCGTCAACGCGAAAGTCCTCGACACCTGCGGCAGTATGGCGTCTTGGTAAGCGTTGACGTCGTCGTGCGCGGCTGCAGTGGCGTGCTGGAATTGGGCCATGGAGTGCCTCGTACTGTCTGATGTTGGCGCTCGTTGAAACTGGCCACCCGTGCTCGTTGAAAATTGATCAGGGATGGGGCCGATGGGAGCGCCCGTTGACTGCGGATAAGTATAGGTCGGTGGCGCTCAGAAAGGATCGTTGACTTCAGCGGCGCTGCTCGCGCCCGATGGCAATGGGTCGCGCGCTCAATGCGGTTGCCGATAGGGTCGCGGCTGTCTTCGAGGTAGCGGGTCAGAACACTCCAGCGGTGGAAAGTGTAGTCGATCGCCTTGGCCGCGCCGCAGGCGCCAGTCACCGCCGGGCGCATCTGATCTAGCCAGACCTTCAGATTCTGCAGCAGTGGCGCAGCGTGCTGTGTTCCCGCCGGTACGCTGCGCGATGATCTGCAAGTCAGATCCTCGGCCTTCGCCTCCAACCGGTAGGGCGGGGATCCGGGTCAGCGTCACCTGGCTACCGCTGGCCTGGTGCAAATCGACAAACTTGCGTCAGGCGTTGGTCCAGCAAATAGCCGCCCGGTGATGCCAGCCGCGAACAAGGCCTTGCAACCTGAAATCGTCGACCATCAGAGACGCCCACGCAGTTGCCGAGGAAGCGCTGCGCATGCTGGTCGCTGCGGCTGGCGCAGTAATCGAACACCACGATCGAGTGGGCTCCAGTGCGCGCGTCACTTGCACGTTCGGTGTGGCGTGGAATCCATGCGCGCAGTTTAGACGTCCAAATGGATCTGCACCACATACGATGCAGCGAGTCCAGCGTCAACCGCGTGTCAGATTCGTGCCTAGCGCGGCAGCACGAAGCCCAGCCGCCGACTGTCGCACCCCGGCGCAGAGCTAGGCGGGCGGGTACTTACAATTTTGGGCGCACGCCAACAGGCCGCGCGAGAAATCTGGTAGAGCCCCACTCACTTGGCAGCCCCCGTTTTCTTCGGTTTGTCGAATGCCGAAAGGCCTTCAGTCTGCAGGCGCTTGATCAGGCCATCCAAGCCAATGTGCCGGATTTCATCACCTACCTGGCTGCGGTAGCTGGCGATGTACGAAATGCCCTCAATGACCACGTCATAGGCTTTCCACTGGCCGTCGGGGTCTTTGCGAAACACGAAGTCCACCGAAACCTCCTTGCCATCATTGAGCTTGACATGGGTCCGCGCAATCGCACGAGGCCCTTCGAGTGGAGCCCGTGCAGGGATCACTGTGACCCGACTCTCGCGATAGTGGGTCAGCTCGGCCGCGTATCGATCCAGCAATGCGTTGTAAAAAGCCCTCTGAAAGGCAAAGATCTGCTCGGGCGTGGCGGTGCGCGCATAGTCGCCCAGCACCAAGATGACTGAGTACGATTCGTCGAAATGGGACTCCAGCACATGGTTGGCTAGCTCAACCAGCTTAGGCTTGTCTTTCATGTATTCCTTCCGGTGTCCATGCAGTGCGGCACCCAGTTCCCGGGCAATCGCCTCAACTATCTGGTCCGGCGTCTGTGCTTGGGCGGCGGGAGCCGTTGCGGCGGCAGGTGGGGAGGTCTGTGCACCCAGCGGTGCGGTGGCGACCGTTGACACGGTCCCCACCAGCGCAACGGCTATCAGTGCACCGGATAGAGAAATGGGAATACGCATCTTCAAGCTCCTTTCGGCGGGGTCAGCCGCCGTTCTCGCCCGAACCGCTGCCGGCAGGGTACTTGCCGATCAGGTCTTCCGGCGGCAGCGCGGACTGGGTGTTGATGATCTGCATATAGTATTTCAGGTGAGGCGTGCTCTGAGGCCCCCACGTTTTCGCGCCTGGACTGTGAGGTAATCAAGCAGAGAATTGATCAGCGCTGATCTTCGGCAACGTCGCGGAATCCGAGACGAGCGCAGATCAATCCGGGCCAGCGTGCTCAGGCCCTCGCGCAGGCCGCTGTCACGCTCGCCCTGCCGGATCCAGCGCCGCAGTGTCTCCGGCGTCGCACCCATCTTGCCAGCAATCGACACGGTCGCCGCCCGCTGCGACGGGCACTGATCCTTGGCCTCGTAGATCATGCGCACGGCGCGCTCGACCACCCCAGGTGAAAACTTCGGGGATTTCCTCATGGCGCCATCCTCTCAAATAAAGGAGCCTCCTCAAATCCCGGGGCGGTTCAAACTGCCCTTACCGTAGCTGCGATTCTTCCAGCGTGAGCGTGTGCCTCGCCAATAGCGAATCGCCGAGATCCAGGTCATTCCCAGATACAGCGCCGCACTGAGCGGCAAGAGCAGTGCCCATAGCGGCGACATGTGGTAATAGCGAAGTGTCGGAAGGTAACTGGCCATCATGGCCAACCAAGCGACCAGCGCCAACGGCCAGACATGTGGCAAACCAAGGAAAGCAAATATCAACCCATATGCCATGATGAATAAAGCGGTCACCGCCAATAGCAACCAAGTGGAGTAGCCGAGTTGCGTGAAAGCCGAGCGTGCCACCATGTCGTTGATGGACCGCAGTGTGCCATAGGGGCGCAAACTTGCCACACCACGGCTCAAGCCCAGCCATGTATGATAACCGGCATTTTTCATTTTGCGCGCCAGTGCGCAGTCGTCGATCAGGGCGTTGTGTAGACTGGCAAAGGCGCCGACCTGCCGCAGTGCCGCCGTATCTACCAATACACAACCACCCGCCGCCGCAGCGACATGGCGGCAATACGAATTGGACAGGGCAAACGGATACAGTAATTTGAAGTAATACACGAAAACTGGGAGCAGCAGGCGATCCCAGAAGCTGGTGCGGCGCAGATCCGCCATCAATGAGACAAATTGCCGGCCCTCGCGTCGTTTGTGTTCCAGCATTGCCGCGAGCAAGCCGGGCTGCAGTTGAATGTCGGCATCGAGCAACAGCGTTAGCGCCGTATGCACCGTTGCCTTGCCCTGCTCCAGGGCCCATAGCTTGCCGACCCAACCATCCGGCAAGGGCTGGCCATCTATCACGCGTATGTTCGGGTGAGCGGCCGCAATCTGCGCTGTGGCATCACTCGATTGGTCGTCAATCACAACCACATGCAGACCTGTTCCCTGGGCCTGCAAACCGGTCAAGGTGTCGCCAATCATATTGGCTTCATTACGTGCTGGGATAAGTACAGTGATCTCGCCAAGGTTGGCTGCCGGGATAGTTTGCGGATCAGCCTCGATTCGTTCGCGGGTGCTCCATGGCCGCCAAGGCAGCAACAACAACCCACCCCAGATCAAGATCGGGATCGATACAGCTACCCAACTCAAAGTATCCCAGGCCATGAACACCATGGTCAGAGTCTGGCGTTAGCACTCGAACTGTTGCTGCTGCGCTGAATCGCGCTGATCGGGATATGCACTGCAGTGGCATCAACCTGATCGCTGCCATATAGCACGGGCAAATCCGGGGCCATCGCGCCTTCAGTACGCGGGCCGAACAGCGCTACACGCATGGCCTTTAGCGGATGCGTGAAAGTATCGTTGACGGCAGTGCCTTCAAATCCGCAGTGCGCCATGCAATTGGCGCACTTGGGATTGATGCCGACGCCGTACTTCTCCCATTCGGTTTCTTCCATCAGCGCCTTGTAGGTCGGTGCATAACCTTCATCGACCAGCAGATAGCAGGGCTTTTGCCAGCCGAAGATGTTGTAGGTCGGGTTGGCCCACGGCGTACACTGATACGTCTGGTTGCCGGCAATGAAATCGAGGAACATCGACGACTGATTGAACACCCACTTGCTCTTTCGCTGCTTGCCGAGCTTGAACACTTCGCGAAACAAATGCTTGCTCTGACTGCGCCCGAGGAACACATCATTGCGCGGCGCGTGCTGGTAGCTGTAACCTGGCGATACAGTGATGCCTTCGATACCCAGACTCATGGCGTAGTCGAAAAACTTGGCGACCTCGGCTGGCTGTTCTTGGTTGAACAAGGTGCAGTTTATGGTGACGCGATAACCACGCGAAAGCGCCAGCTTGATCGCGGTGATGGCTTTATCGAACACACCCTCCATACACACCGATTCATCGTGGCGCTTTTCCAATCCGTCCAGATGGATTGACCACGTAAAGTACGGCGAAGGCTCATATTCGTCGATATGCTTGGGCAACAGGATGGCATTTGTGCACAGATAAACGAACTTCTTGCGTGCAATGATGCCTTGCACGATCTGCGAAAGTTCTTTGTGGATCAACGGTTCCCCGCCGGGAATGGAGACGACTGGCGCGTCGCACTCGTCCACTGCACGCAGGGCGTCCGCGACGCTCATACGTCGTTGCAAGACTTCTTTGGTGTGATCAATCTTCCCGCAACCAGCACAGGCCAAATTACACTGAAACAATGGCTCCAACATCATCGCCAACGGATAGCGCTTCCGACCGCTGAGCTTCTTCCCGAGAATATAGCGCGCGATCTTGGCCTGCTGGATAAGAGGAATGCTCAATGGACCTCCGGGATCTTAGTATGTCTTGTAGCTAACCAGAATGCAGACGATCTGTTTCAGGGGCTCAAGGCCTCTATCAGGTTGTTGTCGAGGGAGTCTCTTTTTCCGTTGTGCTCCATCGCTTGTTCCTGTCGATTCGGAGGCTGTTGCGATGCGTCACGGGTCTGAAAAACCTGTTCTTGCCAGCAGCGGATGCACGCCTCCAGTCAGGGTTCACGCGAGCGCGGGATGCCGGATCAGGGTGTAGGCAGCGAATGTCCACGTCACCTGGCCGTGCACCGCTGACACGCGCACGCGGGGCGGCTTGCGTCGCCCACCAATGGTCTGAATTCCTCGTGCGCCGCTGCAGGCTCATCGCACAACCCTTGTCGCGTGCCGCGCGTCCAGCGATGGCGCTGCGCCGGCCTGACGTGTGCCGCGCGATATGCGGCTTGATGCCACGTTGCTTGAGCACAGCGATTAATAAATCATGGGTGTCACTGGCCAGCTCGCCCATCTTCGTCAGCGCTGCCGTGTGATCGAAGAGCTGCTGCGCAATGGCCGTGTCGAACGACCGCTCGCGGTTGAACGAAAACATCGAATGATCCCATGCTGCGTCGTCCACGTTGAGTCCCGCGAACCAGCGGAACCGCGGGTTGTCGTTGGGCTGCCCCATCGGCAAGCGCTTGCCGCGGACACCATGGACCGCCCGCGCCCGCGCCCGCGCCGCGCGCAGCCGCCGCTCCGGCGCGCTCGACAGACGTCCGCCGGCGGCATGGCGCGCAGCCGGCGCGTCATCCAAGCCGCCCAGGATCGCACCCGCCAGCGCGTGCAACTTGCGCATCGGGTGATCGCTCGGAACCCGATCCCGCACCGGCTCATGCGAGAACATACTTGGTTGCCGCGCGTCTGGACTACGCATCGATTCCATGCCTCTACGATCAGTGCTACCTGTGACCACAGCGCGTTCGCGAAGTTGCTCGACAGCCTGCCGTCACTTCGGTTGCAGTATAATACGCTTATCGCTTTTCCGGTCTCGCCGTGGAATCTGATCCTGAGGTTTTTCCGCAAATATTCGTTGCAGAACAGTTGATTGCGCGCTGCGCGATCGAACGCAGCACGCACGGACTCCGCGGGGAGAGTTGCGCAAGTCGCTGATTGCTTGGCTACGTCAGCCTGGGCCGCAGCACGCGCAAGCCACGCAGTCGTGGCATGGATCGGCGCAGCCAGTTCCCTGATCGATCTATAATTCATCCCATGAATCCTCCCAAGAAAGCCCTTTGGATCGTAGTTACCGCTTGCATCGTTCTGTTCTTGGCTGGATGCGCGATCCAGCCAGCAAAGCCGGAGGATCCACTGCAAAGCATGAATCGCAAGGTTTTCGCGTTCAACGAGAAAGTGGATAACTACGTTGTCAAGCCCATTGCCAAGGGATACGTGAAGATCACCTCGGCAAATGTTCGCTCGCTAGTCAGCAATTTCTACAGCAATCTGCTTCTGCCGATAAGCATCGTCAATGACCTGTTACAGGCGCGAGTAGGGGGCGCAGCAGAAGATACCGGACGGCTGGTGGTGAACTCGACGATCGGCTTGGCAGGCCTGTTCGACCCCGCCAACAAATTGGGCCTGAAACTTGACGAAACCGATTTCGGCGTTACCTTGGCCCGCTGGGGCGTTCCACAGGGTCCGTATCTCGTTTTACCGTTTTTGGGTCCGAGTTCATTTCGCGATGCCTGGTCCGATCCCGTGGATTCGTACCTTCTGAATCCCATGACATACTGGATCCGCGACAACAATTTCAAGTACCACGCGGAGTATCTGCCGTTGGTCCTATACGACGTCCAGCTGAGAGCCAGCTATCTGAGTGCGGATACATTCCTCGATTCGTCTTACGATCCTTATATATTGGTCCGCAACGCTTACCTGCAACACCGTAATTTCCTGATCTACCATGGCAGCCCACCGCTCAGTGTGATCGAGAGCGAGCAGGGCTTGGGTCCGACCAGCCAAGAGAGTCTGGATGCTATTTCCGCTCAGCAGCGCGCCTGGCAGGCCCAACAAGCTGCCAAGAATACGGCTGGCAAGGCCATCGGACCAAAGCCGCAAAAGAAAGCAGGAGCCGGTACAGAGCAATCCAGTCCGGTCGCACCGAGCAGTACTTCGCCGACCATCTTGGACCATGTTCCTGCGGCGGCTGGAATCTGATCCGAATCGCTATGGCTTCAATCACTGCGGCGGCGGGTCAGCCGACCTTATCTCGCGAACGCACAAACCTTGTCCGTCATACCTGGACAGATATCGCGTCATACGTTGCCAGTATTGGACAGGTCGGGTGAAGTGCTGCTGCGCCATTCCGTGCGCAGTTTCCGTGTTTCCGCCCACTGCCAGGAAATCAAGGCAGGAACACCGAACGTGATCTCACGCATGCGTTTGACCAGGGACAGCGCGATGCTGGCATCCGGCGGCAGGCCGATCATGTTGCCGAACAGAACCAGACCGACTTCCTGCGTGCCCAGCCCGGCCGGAGTAACAAAGTTGAGCTGGC